>NZ_JBFTNT010000014.1:0-46062 GCF_056397585.1 Pedobacter sp. 05L430
GTGAAGAATGTACGAACGTTCTGTATTTTTAATATATTAGCAGGGCAGTTGATACATAACTTATAAAGCTCTTGTATTGGATTTATGCTAAAACCAACCAAACAAACCATATGGATAAAGAAAATCAAGACGGTTCTTTTAAAAGAGAACTAGGACTGTTAGATGGTACCATGCTCGTAGTCGGCTCAATGATTGGGTCGGGGATATTCATTGTAAGTGCTGATATAGCCCGACAAGTCGGTTCTGCCGGTTGGCTTATTCTCATTTGGGTGGTTACCGCAATAATTACCATTATTGCCGCAGTTAGTTACGGTGAGTTGAGCGCAATGTTCCCAAAAGCAGGAGGACAATACGTTTATTTAAAAGAGGCTTATAATAAACTGATTGCATTTTTATATGGCTGGAGTCTGTTTGCCGTAATACAAACAGGGACTATTGCGGCCGTAGGGGTCGCGTTTTCTAAGTTTGCCGCCTACCTTTATGAACCTTTTAGTGAAAATAATATCCTATGGCAAATTCAAACAGGAGTTAGCGACAAAGGTATTCCGGAGCATTACGCAATCAGCGCGGCTCAGTTGGTTTCTATTGTCACCATCGTTTTTCTGACCTTTGTAAATAGCCGTGGTGTTAAGGATAGTAAAATTCTGCAAACTGTTTTAACGATTATAAAAATCCTATCACTTTTTGGTTTAATCATTTTCGGATTTACCCTTGCAGCGAAAGCTGAGGTCTGGGATGCAAACTGGGCCAATGCCTGGGAAACACGTTCTTTTAGTTTAGAAACAATGACCTGGGCGCCTATTAGTGGAAGCTTATTACTATCGGGAATTTCGGCAGCAATGGTTGGTTCATTGTTTTCAAGTGATGCATGGGCAGGGGTTACCTTCATTGCCGGAGAGATTAAAAATCCTCAGCGCAATGTTGGTCTAAGCTTGTTCCTGGGAACGCTAATTGTAAGCATAATTTATATTCTTGCTAATCTGATGTATGTTGCAGTATTGCCTCTCGACCAGATTACCACTGCAAAATCTGATAGGGTAGCAGTAGTTGCGGCACAGTATATTTTTGGACAAGCGGGTACCATAATTATTGCTGTAATGATTATGATCTCTACGTTTGCCTGTAATAATGGTTTGATTATGGCGGGGGCCAGGGTATACTACACAATGGCAAAGGATGGGTTGTTCTTTAAAAAGGCGGCCACTTTAAATAAAGCAGATGTACCGGGCTGGGCTTTATGGGTACAAGGAGCATGGGCTTCTGCGTTGTGTTTAACGGGTAGATATGGTGCTCTTCTGGATTTTGTAGTGATTATTGTTTTGATATTCTATATCCTTACTATCTATGGGATATTCATTTTAAGAAGAAAAATGCCTGATGCAGAGCGTCCATACCGGGCTTTTGGTTATCCGGTTCTGCCAATGTTATACATCATAGTAGCATCAGCACTTAGTGTTGCACTTTTAATCTACAAGACAGACACTTGCGGATGGGGTGTGTTAATTATGCTGATAGGGATACCAGTTTATTATCTGACTAAAAAAGTTGAAGCAACCGAGTAATAAAAAGGTAATCGTCATCTCCTTTGATTAACCAAAGGAGATGACGAGGCAAACGATAGCGTTACCGAGCGTATTAAACTACTGGTTTCCTAAACGTGTGGTGAAGTCAGAAATAACATTTTGGTATTTTCTCAATACCCGATCCCAATCATGAAACTGTTCATCGGCTTTTACGCTTGTTAAAGGAGCACCAGAAAATTCACTTACAAGTTTAACCTTATAAGTAAGCGGTTCGCTTTTAGATAGCTTAATAATTAAACGCGTTCTGATAGTGTTTTGCTGGAAACTTTGAATGCTCCATGAAGTTCTTAAATAAGATGTTTCTTTGTCGGCAACTTCAATTGCATCAAAGTAATCAGTCACAATTTGATTTGCGCGTTTCCACACCTCTGCCACATCTTGTTTTTTATTGATTTCAATAGAGAAATCGATGTTGGCCTGGTCCGTTTTTATTGAAGCTTCCTCGGCATCATCCTTCTTCATGTCAAAAAACTGCTTCTTTGGTGGCTCGGCCATTCCCTTCTTATTGCAGAAAGTTTGCTCATACCTTAAGAACCCGGCTTTCTGAACTTTTACATTTACGCAAGAGTTTTTTGGGACTTTGATCTTTGCATTACCTGTACCTAAAATTTGTCCGTCTACAACAATTTTTGCATCAGCTTCTGAAGCTGAGATTTGGACGGTTTGAGCTTTAATTGCAAAAGGTGCAATTAAAAACAGTGAGGCTGTTAATAAAGATTTTAATTTCATAATAAAGTTAATTTGTGAAGATTATCCGCCACAAATTAAACCCTATAAAACCCTTAAAAAAATACCCATTAATGGGTATTTTTTTAAGGGTTTACTGTTTCTTATATTGTTTGGTCAACTGCAATTTTTGGTGGTAAAAGTTTATACATCACCGGTGTTACTAGTCTTGATAATAATGTCGAGCTAATTAAACCACCAATAAGCACCAAAGCAAGTGGAGAATACAATTCACTATATTCAATTACAAGTGGTAGCAATCCGCCAATGGCTGTTAACGAGGTCAAAAGTATGGGTACAAATCTAATTTCCCCGGCTTCAATAATCGCTTCCTCAATGCTTTTTCCCTGCGCCCTTAATTGATTTGTAAAATCTACAACCAACAGAGAGTTTTTCACTTCTATACCTACTAATGCAATAAAACCTATTGTGGCTGTAAAGGAAAGCGTTTCACCTGCAAAGAACAGCATGATCAATCCTCCAACTATTCCAAGTGGAATAACCGACAATACAATCAGTATACTTTTAAAGGTTTTGAACTCAAGTATCAACACCCCCAGAAAACCAAAAACAGTAACAATAAGGATAAGACCAAGATTACCAAAGCTTTCTTCTTTACTCTCTTTCTCGCCTGCAACTTTAAAAGAGAAGCCTTCAGGGAATTTAAATTTGTTCAGTTTTTCAGTGATCTCCTCATCCAGGCGCTGCACGTTATAGCCTGGTTTTACAAATGCAGAAATGGTTACATATCTGTCTTTATCATAATGTCTGATCTGGTTTGGCGAACTCTCGAAACCACTAGATGCCACGTTTTTCAGAGGGATATTTACCCCAGAGGAAGACGGAACATATAGCCTGTCGAACATACTGATATCCTGAATATCGTTATTTCTTGGAATAGAAACATTCACATTATAATTGTCTGCTTTTCCCGAGTCTTCCCTGTACGTTGCTACATTCAGTCCGGCAGATCCCAATCGAACTGTACGGTCAATATCCGCAGAAGCAACACCCAGCAAAGCCGCCTTTTCTTTATTTATTGTAACCTTAAGGTCTGTAGGTTTTACCAGTAAAGGATTGTTTACGTAAATAGTGCCATCTACTTTACTGATCAGCGAGGCAATATCGAATGCTGTTTTGCGCAGGCCGTTAAGATCATCGGCATAAATGCGGTAGGCAAGGGGGGCATCAACTGGTGGTCCCTGTTCAAAATCTTTAACCTTAATGTTTGCACCAGGGTAACCATTCAGCTCTTTTCTTACCCTTTCAATTACCGCAACTTTTTCGCGGGTTTCCAGTCCCTCTACCTGGACAAAGATCTGTGCATAATTTTCGCTTTCATTATGTGGGATCACATTGTAATAGATTCTTGGATTTCCTTTACCAACATTACTGGAAAATGAACTTATTTCAGGTACTTTTTTCAATACAGATTCCACATACCTTGTTACTTTATTTGTGGTATTTATATTGGTTCCCTCCGGGGTTTCTATATCCACCAGAAACATAGGTTTCTCAGATTTTGGAAACAGGCTGCTTCCTATAACCGGAACTAATCCAAGTGAGGCAATAAAGATCCCTCCGATAATGATAAGTGTAACTAATGGTCTCTTCAGCGCTTTGTTAAGTACCGCTCCATAAGTTGTATGAATTCCTTTTTTCATTGCCCTGAGCAGAAAATTTCCCTCCTCACTCATGTGCGGTTTCAAAATGATGCTTGCTAAAAAAGGGACTACTGTTAGCGATACCAACATAGAAGCAAAAATTGTAGTGATTACAGAAAGCGGTAAACTTCTAATAAAATCCCCGGCTCCTTCGGGTAAGAAAACGATTGGTAAAAAGGCAAATATAAGCAGTATGGTACAGCCAACAACGGCAATGCCGATTTGAGAAGTAGCCTTTATAGAAGCCTCTATTCTGCTGTAGCCCATACGCAGATACCGTTCAATATTTTCAACCACTACAATACTATCATCAACCAGAATACCCAGCGCTACAATCATACCTACAATGCTTAGCTGATTGATGTTATAACCCAATGCATTCATCAGGGTAAGCCCGATGGCAAGAGATAACGGGATCGAGATCATCACAACAACCGATGCCCTTGTACCCAGAGGCAGTAAGGTAACCAACACCAATAAAATTGCGATACCAAAATCTCTGGTAAAATGCGAAAGCCTTACATCTACGCTTTTAGCCTGATCAAAAACCTTTACAAGGTCAATACCCGGTGGTAAATCCTTTTTAAATGCTGCTAATAAGGGGACAACTTTTTCCTGCACAGATATAATGTTCTCTCCATCTTTTAAGCTGGCATTTATAAAACTGCTTCTGTAGCCGTTCAAGCGGGTAATATGTGTTTCATCTTCATAGCCTAATGAAACATCGGCTATGTCTTTCAGGTAAACTACTTTTCCCTGGGCACTAAAGATTACCGTATTCTTAACCTCATCTATGCTCGAAAAATTACCGCTGGTTTTAATATTAAGCTTTCTGTTTCCCATACTGATGTTACCACCTGGAATGTTAACATTCTCACTTTGTAATGCAGCAATAACATTATTCTGGGTAAGTTTTTCCTGAGCTATTTTTTGAATGTTAAGCCTTACATTTACCTGATGTTCAGGAACGCCGGCGTAGGTAACTCTTTTTAATGCCTGTATTTTTTCGAGTCGTTCCTTTAGCTCTTTTGAATATTTTTTAAGCGTGGCATTGGAGGTGTTTTCACTCACTAAAGCAAACTGATACACACTAACATCCGATGGAATCTGTTTGTTGATCCGTATATCTGCTATATCAGAAGGTAGCTCACTTCTTAAGCTGTTAATTTCTCTCACCACCTCCTGATACTTATCATCGGGGTTAGAGCTATATTTATATATTATTTGCATAACTGCAAGACCATCGCTTATATCTGTGGTTATGTGTTTTATATCGTCAAGTTCGTGGATCTTTTTTTCCATTGGGTCAACAACCAGTTGCTCCATATCCTTAGGATTAGTTCCCGGATATACTACAACTACCGTAAATTGCGGAGGATGGGTTTCAGGATCTTCACTTCTTGGCATGGTGAACAAGGAATATATTCCCAGAGCTAGCACCGCCACGAAAACAATCAGTGTGAACTGATAATTTTTTACTGCAAATTCAGGTAATTTCATTTTGAAATAATTTAGGCTATCTGATTATTTTAATTGAAGAACCATTAGTAAGATAGGCTGATCCTTCTCTTATTATCTGATCAGTGGCTAATAAACCAGAGGAGATAAATGCCTTGTCGCCTTTTAAGTAGGCAACCTTCACCGCTTTCTTTACAGCTCTGTTGTTCACAGAAGTAAATACGTAAGCACTGTCGTTTTTGCCTTCCACTAAAGCATCTACCGGAACAGACAAAAGGTCTGTTTTGCCAAAAGGATAGATCTTTACTTTGGCAAAGAGTCCTGAGATCAATTTGGCATCGGTAGGATTGAGCCTTATTTCGGCCTGATATAAACCGGAACTTTCATCACTGCCCTGGGCAAGGGACTTTACTACTCCTGTTAATGTTTGAGGAAAGACATCAAAGTTTAACTCAACTTTCTCCTTTCCGTTAATTCTTGATCTGTCTTTATCGGTAATACCACATTTAACTATCCAATCTTTATTTGAAACGCCACCTATGTAAAGTATGGGGGTTCCTCCGGCTACCTGTTCTCCTTCATTTGCGAGTTTTTTAAGAACAACGCCAGTTGTATTTGCCCTTATGGTCGATTGAACAGCGTTGAACCGCGCTATGTCCAAACTTTTTTTGGCAATTGCCAAAGCCGTTTGCGTATTTTCCAATTGCTCCCTGGTACTAACACTGTCCTTAAATAAATTGGCAGTCCTTTGGGCATCCCGCTTTGCTTTATTAAATCCCTCTTCGGCCTGGTTAAGCTGAGCATTTACCTCTGTCATGTTTAGCGAGGCAAGTACTTGCCCATTGCTTACATGATCACCTTCCTTAACAAGGATGCGGTTTATGATTCCACTGGTTTTAAAAGAAAGATTACTCTGTTGTTCTGACGATAGTAAACCAGAAGTTTCCACCGGTTCATTTTCATTAAGGGCATTTGAGGAAATTACCTTTACCGGAATTGAGTTATCGGTTTTTTGTGCCGGTTTTGGTTCACTGCAACCAATTACGGCAATGCCAAGAAATATGAAGATCGGGAGTGTATTTATATGTTTCATTTTGTTTTAAATTAAAGGTGATTAAAGAATATAGCTTGCTTTTGCTCTTTCCAGTTCGGTTGTTCTGGTTAGCATATTCAGATAGGCAATACTTTGTTTTAGCTGATCATTTATCAGTCTTGTCTGTGCATCCAATAACTCCAGGTAAAGCGCCTGACCCTCTTTATAAAGACGTTGCTCGTCTTTATAATATTGAAGAGATAACGACGACTGGCTAACTGAGGCTTTAAAAGCCTGTAGCGCTGCGTTCAGTTTGTTTTGAGCTGTAATAACCTCAAGTTCCAGTTGCTGCGAGGCCTGTTCTGTTTGTGTTTCGGTGGACTTTAAATCTAAAAGCGCCTGCTGAGTTTTGTTTTTATTTCTGTTGCCATTAAATATTTGCCATGATAGTGTTACTCCGAAAAGATAATAGGGCGCATCTTTGTTTACTTTTAAAAAATCACCCTGAGCACCTACATCAACAAATGTGGATAGCTTTGGAAGTACTGCTACCCTGGTTAATTTTACAGAGAGGGTATTTATTTGATTTAAAGATTCCAGCGCGGTAAGTTCTTCTCTTTTTCCGGAATGAGAAGATGAATCTGATCCAACAATCGTATTCTCGTTTTCACTAATTTCAATGGTACTGTTGAGCGGCTTATTGAGTAGAAAATTGAAATACGCGGCAGCGTTCAGAGACTCAGTTCTGGCATTTTCAAGTTGAGTTTCAAGCCCTGTAAGCTCATTTTCTGAACGGGCCACCACTGTTCTTATCGCTTTTCCATTTTTAACCATTGATTGATTTATCCGCAGGTTTTCTTTTGCCAATGCAATCCCGTTTTCAAAAATTTTTATGGCCTGCAGCGATTGTTCGTATCCATAATACGCAAGTTTAACCTGCTTTATCAGCTCGCGTTTATACAGCCTTAGTTCTATCTGCTGCATAGTGATCTGTTCTTTTTTGATGCGGCTGTTGTAAATAATTTCCGCATTATACAGAGGCAAGGTGGTATGTACTTTGGCATCGTAATAATTGTTCGGATTGAAAGTCTGACTCACATTATCTACCTGAGGGAATTTACCCGAACCTGTTAAGCTGTTTAAGGTGCTGTACACAGGATTTAGGAGGTCGCCAATTGGGATTTCAATTTTGCGTCCACCTCCTGATGTCAGGTAGGAGGTGTTTAGTTCTACATCTGGAAGGAATAGTCCCTTTGCTTCTTTTAGGGCGTAAAGACTTCGCTGTAAAGCGAAATCTTGTTTTTGTATCCCAAGATTATTTTTGAGGGCCTCGTCTATATAACCCTGAAGAGGACTTTGAGAGAAGACACTAAAGGGAAGCCAGCACCCCAGGATTAATAGTATTAACGATTTTAAGGCTGTTTTTCTATTCATGACGTATCGTTGTTTATAAAATGAACACTGTTTATTAGAATTGATATTTTTTGATTTGTTACATTGTTTTTGAAAAATAATAATCGTTGGTTATTTACTAAACACTGTTTATGTTAAGGTAAATTTTTTTTACACTTTAAGTGTTTTTAGAAAATAGTCTAATGATTGGGCTAAAAGATTAGGATTTTGTTCACCTTCAATATTTACCGACTGCAGCCGCTCTCTTATAAATAAGGAAATAAGGCCATGAACATAGGACCATATAGACATTGAAACGATAATGGGGTCACCATCAACAATAAGCTTTTTATCCAGGCATTCTGTAACCGTATTAAGCAGGTATTGGAAGCTATTCTCTCCGGCTTCCCACTTGCTATGGCATTTAATTTCACTTAAAGGGGCCCTCATGATGAACATAAGATCATAATAGTCCGGATTTGTCAGCGCAAAATTCAGGTATATTTTTCCTAGCTCAGCCAGCCTTTCAAATGGATCAGTTATCTGGTTATGGTTTATAAATTCTTTGTTTAACAGATCGAATCCCTGTTCGTGGATTACGTAAAAGATTTCATCTTTCTCTTTGAAATAAAGATAGATTGTTGCCGGACTGTATTCTATATCGTCGGCAATGTTGCGGATAGAAGTTTTTTCATAACCCTGTTCCAAAAAGAGTTTGGTAGCCGATTCAATAATCAACTTTCTCCTGTCCAGCTTATCTCTTTCTTTTCTATCTTTTATTGACATACTAAAATGCTAACTGATGCAAATATAATAAACACTGTTCAGTAAATGCAAAAAAAGAGAAAATATTATGGTATGTCTTAAAATAGGAACAGGGATGAGCAATAAAGCTATCCCTGTTTTAAGATGGTTGATCCACCACAGATCAACCTAAACCAAACAAACCACTACTATAACGTATGATATTGTCAAAAAGTTTCTTTATTTGAAAATAAATTTTAAATAATTACTTCTCAGGACGTTACCTGATGGTTTTAGCAGACAAAAAATCTATTTCTAGTAAAATATGAAGGTTTTTTAATTCCGTAACATTTGTGTAACATTAATTTATTTTTAGTAAATTAGTATCGTAAGCCAAACCATGACCACATATTCTATGCTTTCTGATCAAGACCTCAGGGCCAAATTAGTCTCTGGGGATGAGTACGCCTTTGCGGAATTCTATGAGAGGTACAGTGCCGGAATTTTAGGTTTTGTTAAAAAGTTTGTTCACTCTGCTGATCTTTCAGAAGATCTTACACAAGAAATATTTATAAAGATCTGGCAATGCAGATCAAAATTAGCAGATATCCAATCGCTAAAGGCCTATTTACATATCGTTGCCAGGAATCATACCTTAAATAGCCTTAAAAAAGCCTTCCGTTCTGAAGTTGCTATGTCAGAGATAGTCAATAGTTTTGTTGAAGAAAGGAACTCCACTGAAGACGAGCTTTTGAATAAAGAATATTACGACTACCTTCAAAAAGCATTAGCGGTATTATCTCCCCGAAGCAGAGAAGTTTTTAAACTATGCAGAGAGCAGGGCAAAAGTTACGAGGAGGTAGCAACGGCATTGGGTATTTCCCGAAATGCCGTAAAGAATCATATGGTAGCTTCTATGAAAATTCTCAGGACTTCTGTTGAAAGGGACCTGGGTATCTCTTTAGGAGTACTTTTGGTTATCCTGTTAAAATAAGTTCAAAAAAATAATTTTTCCAGCTACCCTCGGCGCTTCAAATATTGTCTTAGTATTTGAAAGGCCCTCACTATGGAAGATAAAGAATTTTACAGAATACTTGTTAGTCGATATATTAATAAACAACTCTCTGATGATGAGTTGGAATTGTTTGTACAGTTAACCAAAGATGGGAAACTGGATGAACATCTTTTGGGAGCGATGGATGAGGAAGGTGGAATTTCTGAGGCTGACGAGGACCACCACAAGCAAATTAAAATAAAGCCGTTGTGGCTCAAACTAACTGCTGCGGTTGTTGTATTGGTTACGTTATCTATAGGCTTATATTCTTATGTTAATCACAATCTTAATAATGCTAATCTGCGCGCTGTTTACACAAAACAAGATGCGGAACCCGGTGGAAATAAGGCTATACTTACTTTAGCTGATGGTACTGAAATTTCGCTAACAGATGCAGGTAACGGCCAGATTGCTAAACAAGCTGGAGTAGCAATAACAAAAAATGCCAGTGGGCAATTGGTATATACTGTTATAGAATCCAGGAAAAAAGAGATGGCATATAATACCATCAGTACACCCAGGGGCGGTCAATATCAAGTGAATTTGCCTGATGGTACAAGAGTTTGGCTAAATGCTGCCTCCTCCGTAAAATTTCCAACAAGTTTTGCTAATGCGACCTATCGAAGGGTAGAACTAACCGGAGAAGCTTATTTCGAAGTATTTAAGAATAAGAAGCTTCCTTTTATTGTGATAACAGATAAACAGGAAGTTGAAGTTTTTGGAACCCATTTTAATATTAATTCTTATGATGATGAAACAAGCATCAAAACAACCTTGCTTGAGGGTTCAGTAAAAGTATCATTACTGAACGGGAGGAATAAAAAAGTTTCACGTTTCCTGAGACCCGGAGAGCAGGCCAATGTTGAACATCAGGATATGAGCCTGAAAATCAGTAAAGCCAATATTGATCAGGTAATGGCATGGCAAAAGGGGTATTTTCATTTCGAGGGTGATGACCTGCAATCTGTGTTGCGTCAGCTATCGCGATGGTATGATGTAGATGTATTATATGAGATAAACCATACTGATGATGAGTTTATGGGCGATATCCCGCGCAACGTAAAATTATCAGAAGTGCTTAAGATATTAGAATTTGGAGGTGTCCACTTTAAAATTGAAGGAAAAAAACTAATTGTAACTAAATAAACAACTTAAAACCAGTATTGTATGGAAAAATAAATACCTAACCCGTATAACTGAGAAGAAAATACCGGACCCTGGTTGCAACAGGATCCGGATAGATCCACTTCTTAAGTTAGAAATGGAACAAAGTTCCGGTCGATCTCAAAAAATACCTTGTTAAATAATTAATGAATTAACCAAACATTCAAAAGTATGAATTTAAATCAATGTAGGAAAGCATCTGTTTTCAGGTGGTTATTCTCATCCAGGAATTTATTGGCAATGAAACTAATTGTACTATTAATCTTCATAGGTTGCCTTCAAGTCTCCGCAACGGGATTTTCGCAAAGTATTACACTTTCCGAAAGAAACACTACGCTAAATAATGTGTTCGAAAGTATAAAAGAGCAAAGTGGCTATACCTTCTTTTATAACAATAAACTCATAAAACAGGAAGGCCGAATCAGCATCGAGCTGAAGAATGTAAGTGTGGAAACAGCGCTGGACCAGATATTTAAAAACAGGCCGTTTTCATATAAAATCATAAACAAAACCATTGTAATTAAGAGAAATTCCATTTCAACAGCATCGGTTATTGTTACTGCCGAGGCGCAAATAAACATTAAGGGGAAAATTTCAGATACAGAAGGCAATCCGCTATCAGGAGCAACTGTTATGATTAAAGGAACTTCAAAAGGAACTTCTGCAAATATCTCCGGTGAATTTTCGATAGATGCGAAAGAAGGAGATGTATTGGTGGTAAAATATCTGGGCTATCAACCCAAAGAGGTATTGGTAAAGGCAGGTGTTACCAGTATAAATATTGTACTTGAAGCCGAATTACAGGGCCTTTCTGAAGTGATTGTAACGGCCCTTGGGGTTAAAAGACAGGAAAAGGCTTTAGGTTATGCTGTGCAAAGAGTTGGGGGAAAAGAACTGCAAACTGTAAAAGGAGTGGACTTGGGTACTTCCTTAACCGGTCGGGTTTCAGGTTTGGTAATTAAGAATTCTACGGAATTTAATGCAAGACCTACAGTAGAGTTGAGAGGTGAAGATGCATTGTTAATTATTGATGGGGTCCCTTATGCAAACATGACTTTACGTGATGTGCCTACCGATGACATCGAAAGTATGGATGTGTTAAAGGGATCGACTGCTTCTGCTTTATATGGCTCACGTGCTAAAGGTGGTGTTTTGATGATCACTACTAAAAAAGGAGCAGCAGCCAAGGGGTTCTCAATTGATGTAAATAGTAATACTATGTTTCAATTGGGTTATCTGGCAATTCCGAAAGTACAAAGTTCATACGGTCGTGGTCAAAATGGTGAAATTGATAACGATTATGTTTGGGGTCCAAAACTGGATGCAGGAAATACAGCCAGAGATTGGAACCCGGAAACCAAACAATTTGAAGATGGACGCCCCTTAGTATCGGTAGGAAAGGATAACCTGAAGAATTTTATGAATACCGGTATTATAGCCAGTAATAACATTTCTTTGGCACAGAGTAATGAGAATGGAAGTTTCAGGATTGGGGTAAACCATATTTTCCAGAAAGGCCAGTTTCCAAATCAGAAACTTAATCTCCTGAACCTTACTTCTGGTGGTGAGATCATAGTTAATGATCATTTTAGGGTAGAGGGACGTTTTGGTGTTAGTCGTGGTTCTACGCCTCAAATGTGGGGTAGCGGATATGGAAATCAGGGGTATTTATACCAGCTTATCATGTGGACGGGTACAGAGTACGATATCCGTGATTATAAAGACTACTGGGTAGTTCCTAACAAAACACAGAACTGGATGTATACCAATTGGTATGATAACCCATACTTAATTGCTTACGAAAAGCTTAACGGTGAGGTCAAAAATAAAGTAAATGCAAATGTCACTGCCAATTATAAGTTCAACAATGATTTTAACCTGATGCTGCGTTCAGGTTATGATAACTATAATAATACAAATACCAAACAAAACCCTACAGCTAATATTTTCTCTACACGTGGCGGATGGAATGCAAGAGGAATGTATGAAACAAGTGATTCAAGAGGTTTCTCTACCAATAACGATTTGATCCTTACTTTTAATAAGAAAGTTAGCAAATGGGCATTTGAGGGGTTAGCCGGTGGTACACTTTATTATTTTAAAGATGATGGCTTTACCGCTACCACTAAAAATGGATTAATTTCTCCTAGGTATTTTTCTCTGAAAGGTTCAGTTGAGCCGGTAACAATTACCCCTGGAAGAAATTGGTCTCAGCAAATTAACAGTCTTTACGGCCGGGCATCTGTAAGCTGGAACGATGCAGTGTTCTTTGATGCTACGGGCAGGAACGACTGGAATTCAGCTCAGCCAGAATCATCGCGATCTTTCTTTTATCCATCTTTGGGCTCAAGTGTGGTAGTATCTGAGCTGGTAAAAATGCCGACTGTGATTGATATGTTTAAACTACGTGGATCATGGACACTCTTTAAAAACGCATTTGATCCTTTTGCAATTAATAAAACTTTCTCCACTACTACCTCAGCATGGAATACACTTAATTCTGCCAGTTATCCATCAAAGCTGATCGGAGAGCATTTACTGCCAAGTACACAGCGCACCTGGGAAGTTGGTGCAGCAGGCTACTTACTGGGTAAACGACTACATTTCGATGTTGCATATTATGATAAGTACTATTACAACAGACAGGTAAATACTGATATTCCAGGGTCATCTGGTTTTGCTACCATATTGGTAAACACTGCAGAAACATATGCCAGAAGAGGTCTTGAAATTTCTGTTGACGGTTCTGTGGTAAAAAATGAAGACTTTGAGTGGAAAACTACCGTTAACTGGTCTAATCAGCACCGCTATTATGTTAACCTTGATCCTGTTTTGTCAGCTGATAATCCATGGGTTAAAAAAGGTCAAAGGTTAGATACTTATCTCAGCTCATATTGGTTGAGGGATCCAAGTGGAAACGTAATTTTTAACAACGGCTTTCCTGTTGAAAGCGATTATGATAAAAAATATGGTTATGGAGATCCCGATTTTAGCATTGGTTTTATTAATAATTTCCGCTACAAAAACTGGAATCTGGGTGTAAATATAGACGGACGTATTGGAGGGTTAATGTACAACTACCTATACGATAAAATGTGGGATACCGGTACTAACCCAGAAACCGATAACCAGTATCGCTATGACCAGGTAGTAAACGGTTTGAATAACTATGTAGGTAAAGGTGTTAAAGTAGTGTCTGGAGAAGTGCAGTTTGACAAATATGGAAACATTACCAGCGATACCAGACAATACGCAGCAAACGACGTACAAGTAGGTTATCAGGATTTTGCACAATCTTTTAGAGGGGGTGATATGGGTATTCAAAAAGAAACCTTCATCAAACTTCGTGAAGTTTCACTCGGGTATAATTTCCCTGCAAAGCTGGCTAATAAAATCGGTGCCCGGAGCGCATCATTTTCAGTTACAGGTCAGAATTTACTGCTGTTAACCGACTTTAAATTTTCAGATCCGGATATAGATACTGAAAACCTGAACTCTCCTTCATCACGAATGATTGGTTTCAATCTTAAAGTAGGATTCTAGTAAGGCAGCTTTTACGTTTATAAATAACTTAAATCAAGATGAAAAGAATTATAAAATATATGTTGATTTTGCCTTTACTGGCAACGCTAACAAACGGTTGTAAAAAGTTTGAAGACATCAATACCAATCCAAATGAAACAACCCAGGTAAATTCGGCCATGCTGGCAACAGGTATGATTCTGAACGTAACCCGTGGCGACATCAGCTCTACAAAAGGATTTATGCAGCCCTTTTTATTGGGCAAATACCTAACCTGGGGAGAGGGTCAAGAAGGCTTTCAATACAACAGACTCGGACGTACCGATTTTGATCGCATTACATTATTGCGGAATATTCCATCAATGGAAAACTATGCTACAAGCGATGCACTTAAAAAATCATATCAGGGATTAGGACATTTTATCCGTGCATGGCAATTCTTTATGGCTACAATGCAGGTAGGAGATATCCCCTATGCAGAAGCCGTAAAAGGAGAAACTAATGTGCTGCAGCCTAAATATGATACTCAAAAAGCAGTTTTTATGGGAATTCTGAATGAGCTTGATCAGGCAAACCAGTTGTTTGCAACAGGTGCAAACTTTGAAGGTGACCCTATCTATGCCGGTAACGTCGACAAGTGGAGAAGGCTTACCAATAGTTTTGAGCTGCATGTGCTAATTAATCTTTATAAAAAAACAGCAGATGCAGATCTTAAGGTTATTGACCGTTTCAAAGATATTGTTGCAAACCGTCCGCTGATGCGCGATTACAGAGATAATTTTGCACTTGCTTATAACAATACTGCTGGTCAGAATTACCCATGGTCTGATGTGCCGGCTGGTTCTGGTAACTCATTTGTGAAATCGAACTATACCATGCTCACAAACACTTTGCTAGCGCCTTTAAAAGCTACCGACGACAGGAGGTTGTTTTACTATGCTAAGCCTTCGCCGGTTAAAATTACTGCAGGGGTGTCGCAGTCTGATTATAACGCTTATCCGGGTGTAGAACCTTCTGATGCCTTTTCAGCCTTGCAAACAAGAAGAGTAGGTAAAGATTATGCCGACCTTAATAATCGTTATGTGCAACTGGTAAATGCTGAGCCGGTTAGTGTATTTAGTTGCTGGGATATGCAATTTGCGCTTGCAGAGGCTGCTGTACGCGGATGGATTACAGGAACAACAGCACAGGTTTATTACGCTGATGGTATTACAAATTCTATGAACGCAGTTGCAATAAATACACCTGATCTGGCCGATTATCACCACAACATGAAAATGGACGCAGCTTATATACTTGCCTTCCCGGCTAAGCCAGGAGTTGCCCTTGCAGGGTCAACTGAGGAGCAGATTAAGCAGATCATCACGCAAAAATATCTGGCCAATTTCTTACAGGGAGGTAAATATCAATCCTGGTTCGAAAACCGGAGAACCGGATATCCTGTATTTACTTTAAACAGTACAACAAATTTAAATACACCATCTACAAACTTTCCGTTACGCTGGTTATATCCATCTAATGAGTTGAGTTATAATTCAGACAACCTTGATGCAGCTGTTCAATCTCAATACGGAGGTAATGATAATACAAATCAGCAAATGTGGTTGTTAAAGTAGTAATTATCTTATATTTATAATCATGTAACCGAAATCATCAAATGACAGAAAACAAAGGTTTAAAAAAAACACTCACCCCGTTTATGCTCTGGGGGCTTGGAGTAGGGTATGTCATTTCGGGTATGTATTTTGGATGGAACCTGGGTCTCGAAAAAGGCGGCACAGGGGGGATGGCTATAGCCACTATAGTGATCATGGTAATGTATGTAACCTTTACATTCAGCTATGCGGAACTTGCCTGCGCTATCCCCAAGGCGGGTGGGGTATTTGACTATGCAAACAAAGCGATGGGCAAAAATATCGGCTTTATAGCCGGTATTGCCCAGATTGTAGAGTTTATACTTGCTCCGCCAGCCATTGCATTTGCAATTGGTGCATATTTCAATGCATTTTTTCCGCAAGTGCCCATACTAACCAGTGCCATAGCCATTTACTTCGTGTTTACCGGGCTCAATGTATATGGTGTAAAAGCTGCGGCCTCTTTTGAGGTGATCATTACTGTTCTTGCCGTAGGAGAATTGCTTTTGTTTTCAGGTATCGCTTTGCCAAAGTTCGAGGTAGCAAACCTTACCCACAATGCAATGCCCAATGGATGGGGAGGCGTTTTTGCAGCCATTCCATTTGCCATCTGGTTCTTTTTGGGAATCGAGGGAATCGCTAATGTGGCCGAAGAAACCAAGAACCCGCAAAAAGACATCAGCAAAGGATTTGGCTGGGCCATCTTTACACTGGCTATACTGTGCGTATTAATCTTTATTGCAGCTACCGGCATCGCCGGATGGGAAGCAATAGTTTATAAAAATGGAATAAGCGGAGAAACATCAGATTCTCCGCTTCCTTTGGCCCTTGCAAAAATAACAGGCAGTAATCACCTCATGTACCACCTGCTAATTACTGTTGGTTTATTCGGACTGGTAGCTTCTTTTCATGGACTTATACTTGCTGCCGGAAGATCAACCTATGAAATGGGCAGGGTACATAACATCCCCTCATTTCTCGGCAAAATATCTCCAAGATTCCATACCCCGGCAAATGCGCTTATAGGAAACATGGTAATCGGTATTCTGGCATTGCTTTCCGGTAAAACATCAGAGATCATCATTGTCTCTGTTTTTGGAGCACTTACATTATATATCATTTCCATGATTTCCATTGTTATCCTGAGGAAGCGGGAACCTGATCTGCCAAGACCTTTTCGGGCTCCATTTTATCCGGCATTTCCGGTTATCTCGCTCGTCATTGCAACTGTATCTATTATTGCAATGTTCATTTTCAATTTTAAACTCGGACTTATTTATTTCTCCATATTGATAGTAACCTTTTTGCTGTACAGAATCTTTAAACCATCTCATGCATGACAACACAAGAAATATTAGCATATGTAAAGCAGCATCCGTCAGGAAAAGTAAAACTCGCCGTTGCCGATATTGATGGCGTTTTAAGAGGCAAGTATATCTCTGCCGAAAAGTTCACTTCTTTAGCAGAAGGAAGATTAGGATTTTGTGATGTTACTTTTGGGTGGGATATGGGTGATGTAGCTTACGATAATGTGAAATTTACAGGCTGGCATACCGGCTATCCCGATGCACTGGTAAAGCTTGACCTAAGTACATTCCGTAAAATACCCTGGGAAAATGATATTCCTTTTTTCCTGGGCGACTTCGTAGATGATGATGAAATACCAGGATATACCTGTCCGCGGCAGTTACTGCGTAAGGTGTTGGCAGATACTGAACAAAGTGGCTTTTCACCCTATTTTTCACAAGAATTCGAATGGTTCAATTTTGCAGAAACACCAGAAACAGCACACCAAAAAGGCTATCAAAACCTTACACCCTTAACTCCTGGAATGTTTGGTTACTCCATTTTACGGAGTACCTTAAAAAATGAATACATGACAGATCTTTTTGATCTGCTTTGCAAATTCGGAATACCTATAGAGGGCTTACATACAGAAACCGGGCCAGGGGTTTACGAAGCAGCCATTAAATATGCGCCTGTTTTGCAGGCGGCAGATCAGGCGGTATTGTTTAAAACTGCGGTCAAGGAAATTGCCTATAAGCACGGGGTTATGGCTACCTTTATGGCAAAGATTACTGAACATCTTCCTGGTTGCAGCGGACATGTTCATCAGAGTTTGTGGGATAAGGATTCGAAACATAACCTGTTTTACGACGAAAAGGATCCGCACAAAATGAGTGAACTGATGAAAAGCTATATAGCTGGGCAATTGCATTGTTTGCCGCAAATATTGCCAATGATTGCTCCGACCATTAACAGTTATAAACGATTGGTTGAAGGGGCCTGGGCCCCAACTACCCTAACCTGGGGTATCGACAACAGAACGGTTGCCTTAAGGGCATTGCCTTGCAACGCAAAAGCAACGCGTCTGGAAACAAGGGTAGTAGGTTCCGATACTAATCCATATCTGGCTTTGGCTGCCTGCCTTGCTGCGGGTTTATATGGAGTTAAAAACAAAATGAAACTGGAAAAGGAGGCTACCGAAGGAAATGGTTACCGGGATCTTTCAAACGGAGTATTGCCGGCCAACCTTTATGAAGCTACCCAAAAAATGAAACAATCAACAGTAGCAAAAGAGCTGTTTGGCGATCAGTTTGTTGAGCATTTTACGTTAACAAGAGAGTGGGAATGGAAGCAGTACGCCAAAGTAGTAACAGATTGGGAGCTTAAACGCTACTTTGAAATTATTTAACCTCAGGTATAATTTGATTAATAGTAACCATACATATGACATTCGATAAAGTATATCAGTATAATTTCCCAACCACCATTCGTTTCGGAGCTGGGGCTATAAAGGAATTGCCCGCTTATTTGCAAAAGAATGGATTAAAACGGCCAATGATCGTTACCGATCCAACCATAGCTTCATTGCCATTTTTTAAAGCCATTGTAGCCGATTTACAAGCGCATAACATTTCAGTAGAAGTATTTAACGACATTCACAAAAACCCTGTAAAAAGCGATGTATACAAAGGGGGCGATGTGTGGGATAATACTTCCAGAGATAGCATTATTGGTATTGGTGGCGGTGCAGCATTGGATGTGGCCAGGGCAATTGTGTTAAGGGTAAATCACCGCGAGGATCTGTTTAAATACGATGACCTGATTGGTGGGGATGTTTACGTTACCAACGATGTCCCACATTTTATTACCATTCCAACCACCTCGGGAACCGGAAGCGAAGTAGGCAGAAGTGCTATTATCGCTGATGATGAAACACATCAGAAAAAGATCCTGTTCTCTCCAAAGTTAATGGCACAAATTGTATTTGCTGATCCGGTACTTACTATGGATTTACCTCCATTTATAACGGCAGCAACAGGTATGGATGCGCTTACCCACAATATGGAGGCGTTTCTGGCAAAAAATCCGCAACCGCTGTGCGATGGTATAGCACTAGAGGGCATTTCGTTAATAAAAGACGCGCTCGAAAAAGCGACAAACAAACCTGATCTGGAAAGCAGAAGTAAAATGCTGATGGCCTCTATGATGGGCGCAATTGCTTTTCAAAAAGGACTTGGTGTGGTGCATTCTCTCGCACATCCACTTTCTTCCTTACTCGATACGCATCATGGTTTGGCCAATGCGGTAAACATCCCATACGGAATGGAATTTAATATTGCCGGCTTTGAAGACAAATTCCGCAGGATAGCCCGGACGCTTGAATTAAAAGAAGAAACAGGCGAAGCGGTGGTAAAATACCTTTTTGAACTGAATACTAAAGTAAATATCCCGCATCATTTAAGAGACATCGGTGTAAAACCCGAACATATAGAAACACTAGCAGACCTCGCCCTTGCCGATTTTGCACATCCTAACAATCCTAAACCGGTAAGCCGCGAAGATTTTAAACAACTGTATTTAAAGGCGCTTTAATGATATTCTAATGAAAAAAAAGATTGGAATAAGCTATACCGAAACCAATTTTCAGAACTATTGGAATTGGTTTACCTCGCAGGAATTGGGAGATGAAATTGAACTCATAGAGCTTTCTTTTCAAAAGGATAATATTTACGATTTTCAGTTATGTGATGGCTTTGTTTTAACCGGGGGAATAGACGTAGTTCCTGAATTGTATGGTGGGGTACAAGATTATCCACATAAGCCGGATGTGTTTTTACCCGAAAGAGATCAGTTTGAACTACAGATTTATACCTATTCACAAGATCACAAAGTACCTGTTCTGGGAATCTGCCGGGGCATGCAATATGTTAATATCCTTGAGGGGGGCAAAGTATTTGAAGACAATGGCGAGCAGGTGAATCAAATCCACAAAAAAGGTGCTGAGGACAAAGTACATGGCGTAAATGTTAAAAAGGAAAGCTTGCTGTATAGCGTAACCGGTGTAGAAAAAGGAGAAGTAAACAGCGCCCACCATCAGGGAATTAATCCGAATTACCTTGGTGAGAATTTAATGGTTAGTGCGTATTCAGATACCGACGACGGTATCATTGAAGCCCTGGAATTTAAAGATAAAACCGACAAAGCTTTTATGCTAGGCGTACAATGGCATCCTGAAAGAATGAAAGAAAAGGAATCGAACCCACTCTCTCAAAAAGTTAAAGAACAGTTTATAGAAGCAGTAAAAAATCATAAAAGATGAATGTTGTAAATCCGGCTACAGAGGAAATTATTACCATATTAATAGAAAACGACAAGGCATCGTTAGATAATAAATATAACCTGCTTAAAGCTGCTCAAAAACACTGGGCAAAGCAATCATTAAAAGGACGCATTGCCGTTATCCATCGGTTTTACGATTTGCTGGATTTAGAAAAAGAAAAACTTGCGGCAATACTTACTTCTGAGGTAGGCAAGCCCTTACAGCAATCGCGCAATGAACTTAACGGGGCCAGAACAAGGATTCAATGGATGATTAGCAATGCAGAGAAATACCTTTCAGATGAGTGGGTTACTGATACCGATGAACTGAAAGAAAAGATCTCTTATGATCCGCTTGGTGTAATCTGTAACATATCGGCCTGGAACTATCCATATCTGGTTGGGGTAAACGTATTTGTGCCAGCCCTGCTTGCTGGAAATGCAGTAATGTATAAACCTTCGGAATATGCTTCTTTAACAGGACTGGAAATTGAGCGCCTACTTAAAAAAGCAGGTGTACCTGAAAATGTTTTTCAGATCGCTATCGGGGCTAAAGAAACAGGAGAACATTTATTAGATATGGATTTCGATGGTTATTTCTTTACCGGTTCCTATAAAACAGGAAAACACATTTACGAACGAGTAGCCAAAAAGATGGTTCCTTGTCAGCTGGAGCTTGGCGGTAAAGATCCGCTCTATGTTGCAGATGATGTAAAAGATATTGTTGCAGTAGCTGCGGGTACCGCTGATGGGGCCTTCTATAACAACGGACAAAGCTGTTGCGCGGTAGAGCGTATCTACGTGCATGAAAATGTATATGACGATTATGTGGCCGCCTTTGTAAAAGAAGTAAAATCATGGAAATCGGGCCCACCAACAGAAGATGGAGTTTATATAGGCGCTTTAACCAGAAAGGAACAAATTGATGTACTAAAGCATCAGGTAGAAGATGCTATAGAAAAAGGAGCTACTCTATTGCAGGGGGGTAAACGCAAAGGCCATATCGGGCATTATTTTGAACCTACTGTTCTCACCAATGTAACTAATGATATGAAGGTGATGCAGGAAGAAAGCTTTGGGCCTATAATTGGAATTATGAAAGTAGCGGATGACGATGAAGCATTGGAGATGATGAAGGATACGGCCTATGGGCTTACAGCTTCCGTTTATTCTGATAACATAGATAGGGCAGAACACATTCTTTCGCAAATTGATTCCGGTACGGGATATTGGAATTGCTGCGACAGGGTAAGTGCGGGCGTGCCATGGAGTGGCAGAAAACATTCGGGTATAGGTGCTACCTTATCCCACCAGGGTTTGCGTGCTTTTGCCAAGCCTAAAGCCTGGCACTTGAGAAGCTAGTGCCATAGTAAAAGCAGGCTGTTGTCGCTACAATTGCCTGCTTCGTCTACTCTTTATTTCGTTACATGTATGAATAAGTAGCTTTGTAATTTGTTACTAGAGGCTAATGAAAATATCTGTTAAATTCCAGCACATCAGTATTGCCCTTCATGTATTTGTCTGGGGAATGATCCTCTTGTTACCTTATTTTGTTTCCTCTGCAGAACACGATTATAAAATAGGGCCTATACCAGGGCCTTTCTTTACCCTTGCGGGTTTTATTCATCTTTTTATATTTTATTTTAATGCCTTTTACCTCATACCCCGGTTACTAAACCGGCGGTGGTGGTGGTTATACATTATTGCATCGGCAATTCTTATAATCAGTTCCTTTCAGTTAAAATACCACCTGCTTTTATGGTGGTTCCCCGATGTCCTAAACGACATGTCGGCTTATAAATTTGTCTTTGCACCTTCTATCGGAATATTTGTAATTAGTATTGTTTATCGTAAGGTAGTTGATAAGATCATATCCGACAGGAAACAGCAAAAGATCGAAGCAGAACAGCTGTCTACCGAATTAAAGTTTCTGCGCTCTCAGATCAGTCCACATTTCCTGTTCAATGTGCTTACCAACCTGGTATCGCTGGCCAGAAAGAAATCAGATCAAATGGAACCTTCTCTGATCATGCTTTCTGAACTCATGCGCTATATGTTGTACGATACACAAGGGAAAAAGGTAGCGCTGGGCAAAGAGGTTTCTTATCTTAATAACTATATAGAATTACAGAAATTGCGTTTTGGTAACGATGTTGAAATCAACTACAACGTAGATCCTGGCATAGAAAATGGAGATTATTCCATTGAGCCAATGCTGCTCATCCCTTTTGTCGAAAATGCTTTTAAACATGGTGTCGCCCACCAGGGGTATCCTAAAATAAGCATAAGTACGTCCGTAAAAAATGATGTGCTGCTATTTGAAGTAGAGAACCAGATTGATGATCAGCCCAACTCCAGTAAAGATGAAAATTCGGGCATCGGACTGGCCAATGTTAAATCCCGATTAGATCTGCTTTATAAAGGCAAGCATAACTTAAAAATTAAAACGGAAAACAATTTGTTCCATATTACCTTAACTTTAATGCTTAAATGATCAAATGTATTGCCATTGATGACGAAAAACTGGTTCGGGATCTTTTGGAAGATAACATCCGGCAGCTGCCATTTTTAGAGTTAATTAAAACCTGTAAAAATGCACTCGAAGCCTATGAAGTTTTACAAACCGAACAGGTGGACCTCATTTTTCTGGACATACAAATGCCCGGTCTAAGCGGACTGCAGTTCCTGCAATCCTTGCAGCATCCGCCAATGGTGATCCTGGTAACAGCCTATGAACAATATGCGTTGGAGGGGTTCAATCAGCAGGTAGTAGATTATCTGTTAAAGCCCTTCAGTTTCGAACGTTTTTTAAAAGCATGTAACCGCGCCAATGAATTGTTCCGTTTGCAGCATAATCAGAACAACGATGTAAATGAGATTCAGGACTTCTTTGTAAATGTAGAGTATACCCTTGTTAAAATTGTAGTAGCAGATATTGAATATATAGAAGGGTTAAAAGATTACATCAAAATTCATTTGTCGACCAGCGATAAGCCGGTGCTTACCCGCATGACCATGAAGGCAATGGAAGAAAAGCTTCCTGCAAATTCCTTTGTAAGAACCCATAAATCTTTTCTTGTAGTTGTGCAAAAGATAACCGCCGTTAAAAGGGATTTTGTCTGTATTGGCAATAAAGAAATTCCGGTAAGTGAGTTTTATAAAGAGAATCTCCGGTCTCGTCTACAAAATTTCTGATGTAGTCTACTCTCCAAAAACTGCATTGGTTTTCAGCATAAGTTTGCCTGTAAGTTATACAAAACCCGCAGGCAATGAAAACAAATTTCGCAACATACATAATCATAATTTTGTTGGTATCGGCCTTCTCTTTTGCCTTTGGCCAATACCGGATTTMAGGAACTGTAAAAAGTGATAAAGGAAATGCTATTCCACTTGCAAGTGTTTTATTAAGCCCTTCAAATAAAGGAGCTAAAACAGATAGCACAGGTAAATTCAGTATTGAAGGTTTAAAAGGAAAACAAGTGCTATCTGTATCCTCAATAGGTTATAAACTGTTCAAAAAAGACATCAGCTTAGATTCATCCCTTTATCTGGACATTGTTTTAAAGCCAGATACCAGAACGCTGAACGAAGTAACCATTAGTGCCGGGTCTTTTGAAGCAAGCGATAAGGCTAAAGGGGCCTCTCTTACCGCAATGGATGCCTTTACTGTTGCCGGGAGCATGGCTGATTTATCCTTAGCCCTGCGGTCCTTGCCGGGCGCACAACAAGTCGGCGATTTGGATGGCTTGTTTGTCCGCGGCGGAACAGGCGACGAGACTAAGCAGTTTATTGATGGTACACTGCTCAAAAATCCAAACTATCCAAGGGTGCCTGGTATGCAGCAGTATGCACGTGTTAATCCGATTCTGTTTAAGGGTATACTTTTTAGTACCGGTGGTTATTCCGCATTATATGGCCAGGCAATGAGTAGTGCCCTGATTCTCGAAAGCAATGAGCTCCCTGAAAAATCATCGGCCTATTTTGCCATTTTTCCGCCAAGTTCCAATGCAGGTATACAACAGTTATCGCGCAATAAGAAAAGCAGCTATGGTGTTACACTGCGCTATAGCAATGCAACATTTTATAATTCTATTGTTAAACAAAAACCCGATTATTTTAGGGGGCCGGAATATATTGAGGGGGATGCGAATTTTAGAATAAAAACAGGGAAAACCGGAATGCTCAAGTTTTATACCAACTGGGACATCAGTGATGTTGGTATGCGTAATGCTGATATCGATAGCACAGCACTAAGATCCAGCTATCAGGTAAAAGGAAAGAGCATCTACAATAACCTTAGCTATAAAGATTATTTAACAGATAAATGGCAGGTTGATGCAGGTTTAGTCTATAGTTATAATGAGGATCATACCATTAATGGTCTTTTAAACATCGATGGACAGCCCGTAAATCTAGAAGATGACGCACTAAATTATAAGAATGCCCAAAAATTAATCAGATCTAACTTTGCGCAGGGTAGAATAGTATTTACCAATACACTTTCAAACAATCAGGCACTGCGTTTCGGAGCAGAGCACTTTTATAACCGGGACAGGGGCTTTTCCAACGATAGTACCCTTGCCATTATCGACAACCTATCGGCAGCTTTTGTTGAGGGCGATATTTACCTGGCAAAAAATCTGGCTGCAAAAATTGGAACCCGTATAGAGTACTCTTCTTTGTTAAATAAGGCAGTTGTGGCACCACGTGCAAGTCTGGCATATCGTTTAAAAGACGGCGGACAATTCAATCTGGCTTACGGCATTTTTTACCAGGAACCATTGAACGAAATCTTGTACCGGAGCACTGACCTGAAATTTTCAAGGGCAGCACATTACATGCTAAACTATACCAAAAAAGCAAACAACCGTTTCCTCAGGATAGAGGCTTATCGTAAGCAATACAACGATCTTGTAAAAACAATCCCTGTTATTAATAATGAAGGAAGTGGATATGCACAGGGGGTAGAGTTGTTTTTCAGGGATAAAAAAACGATTAAAAATCTTGATTACTGGGTTACTTATACTTACCTGGATACCAAACGCAATTACCTCAATTACCCATTTGCTTTGCAACCTGCTTTTGCTACGCCGCATACGGCAACCATTGCAATTAAACAAAATTTTCAGGACATCAATACCTATGTGAATGTATCCTATGCAATTGCTACAGGAAGGCCGTATTATGATATCAGATACAGTGCTGATGACAATGCCTGCAAGATCTTTGATCAGGGAAAAACAAAAGCATACAGTGTAATGAACTTACAGATTGCCCACCTTTTTTCAATCTTCAGCAGCTGGAAGCAAAGGCCCGTTTCCGGATTTAGTGTAGGGGTAAATAATATACTGGGCACTAAGCAGGTATTCGGATATAATTATAGTCTGGATGGCACCAATAAAGTGCCCATAACACTGCCTGCCACCCGATTTTTCTATGCAGGCATATTCATGAGCTTCGGGATAGACCGCACCAGCGATTTCCTCGACAAAAATCTATAAATATTTTTTAACCATTAAAAATCAATAACATGAAAAAGTTAGTATTAGCTATTCTGGCCCTGGTATCATTCTATTTTACTTCAGCGGCACAGGAACAAGGAAAACCAAATGCATTACAAAATGCGGTAACTAAATTAGATCAGGCAACTAAGGCCAAAGATTTTGAACTGCTGGAGAAAGAATTTTTACAGATTGCAGCCCAGCAGAAAAAAGATTGGCTGCCCTATTATTATGCCGCATTTTGCAATGCGAAAGTAGGTTTCATCAATCAGGACGATGGCGAAAGTATAGAGCCTTTTAGCAACCGCGGAGAAGAGCAGGTGCAAATGGCCAAATCACTGCTCGATACCGTAAAGCAAAAAAAGGAGCTTTCAGAGCTGTATACCGTGCTCAGTATGGTCTACCGTACAAAGGTGTTCATCAACCCAATGACATATGGAAGAAAATACGGAGTCCTTTCTCAGCAATACCGTGTAAAAGCACAGGAACTCAATCCTGAAAACCCCAGAGCAATCTATGTAAAAGCCTGGGAAATGTATAAGACCCCAAAAATGTGGGGAGGCGATAAAGAGGCTGGCAAGCAGTTGGCAACCAGAAGCCTTGCCTTGCTTCAGAAGGAGCAATCAAGTGTTCAACCACACTGGGGTAAAACAGAGAACCAGGAATTATTAGGTAAAAACAAATAATCATTAACAATTAAAATTTAAGATCATGGGATTCGCAATTATCATGTTCATACGAATACTTTTTGGTGTTTGTATGGTATTTATCATCGGTTATATTTTTGGTGGGTTTTCTAAAAATCCAACCCTTGTTTCACTAACAAAAGTTGCCGCCATACTGGCAATTATATTGTTCATTGCAGCAAATGGATTATTGATGCGTTTTGCATTCAGCAGGCATGCCAATGGTAAAGCTGGCTGGCAGTGTACAGAACATAAAATGAAATTGCCATAGTATTAAGCGATTTTGGCAATTTCAAAATTATCTGGTATAAACTGTTTAGTTTTAATTAATTGAACCAGATAAATCAATATGCACAATAAACCATCCAATAGAAGAGATTTTATTAAAAAAGCCGGCCTGCTTACGGCTAGTCTGGCAGCGGTACAGTTCCCGGTATGGGGTAAAAGTATATTTGCGTTAGACTATCCTCTTCACAACATACCCGAAAGTAAAGGCTTAGATCCACAATGGGTCAAATCTCTTTACAACCGGGGCGAAGAGACGGCTTATTATAAAAGTAAAAATGAATTTAAATATATTGGAATGCCTGTTGGCGGCCTTCACGCCGGAACCGTATATGTAGGTGGCGATGGACGGCTCTGGTTATGGCAAATTTACAATGAAACATTCGAAGGTGCACAAGAAGGGATAGAACCTAAAACCGTGAACTGGAATGACGGAACAGAAGTAAGAAAGATCCGTGCCAGAGATGGCTCGGCTTACATTGAGCCGGCCATTGCCAACAATAAACGGGTATTAGAGCAGGGTTTTGCCGTAAAGGCMGTTGTGAATGGCAAAACCTTTATTAAAGAATTAAGTGAAGAGCATTGGGATGAGATCGAATTTAAGCCAGCCTATCCAATAGCTACCATAAAATACAGCAGTAAAGATTTCCCTGTTTCAGTATACCTAAAGGTGTATTCACCATTTATTCCTTTAGATGCGCAGAATTCGGCTTTGCCTGCAACCATTTTACGAATAGAAATAAAGAATACCACCACCAGCAATATCAATGTTTCTGTATTGGGCTGGATGGAAAATGGGGTTAACAAGTTAAGCGGAAAACCAAATACCGGAAAAAGGAAAAATGAGGTGGTAACAGCTGAAAACTCGAGCAGCATCTTCTCTTCGTTTGACGCCCTTACTGATGATCTGAAAAATGCGCAAGACAGCGGAACCATGTGTTTTACCTTGCACAAAGCAAAAGGAAAAACATATGCTGCTATTGAGCCCTGGCCGGTTACGGGCAAGCATTTCAATGCTGCGGCTACCAGTTCTGCAGCTGCAGATGCACCTGAAAAACTGGTTGGAGGAATTGAATTTGGAGAGACTGTTAGTCCCGGAAAATCTCTTAAAGCCGATTATTCAATCAGCTGGCATTTCAACAATGCAAATGTTAACCTCAAGAAAATAGTTAAGGACGCAGAACAAGGGTTTCATTACGCTACCAGATTTAAGGACRCCGGTGCAGTAAGTGCATACCTGCAATCAAATTTTGAAAAGCTAACAAATACAACCGAGTTGTGGAGTACCACATGGAATGACGCTACGCTTCCACACTGGTTCCTGGAGCGCACGTTTATTAATATTGATACACTGGCAACGGCAAATACTTATCGTTTTGCTGACGGCCGCTTCTGGAGCTGGGAGGGCGTTGGTGCTTGTGCCGGAACCTGTACGCACGTATGGCAATATGCACAAGCGGTTGCCAGGATATTTCCTGAACTGGAGCGCGACCTGAGACACCGTGTAGATCTAGGTGTTGGGTTTAAGGAAGACAGTGGCGCCATTATATTCCGTGCAGAAAACGAAAACAGACCGGCCATTGACGGGCAAGCAGGCACTGTACTCAGGTTTTACCGTGAGCATCAAATGAGTGCCAACAATACTTTTCTGCAAACCAACTGGCCAAAAATCAAAAAGGCAACCCAGTTCATGTTAGACCAGGATAAGAATGGTGATGGTATGACGGATACACCAATGGAGAATACCCTTGATGCAGTATGGGAAGGTGAAATTGCATGGATTGTTGGTCTTTGTATTGCTGCGGCAAGAGCAGGCCAGGCCATGGCAGAGGAAATGAACGACACTGCATTTGCACAGACTTGTGAAACCTATGTAACCAACGGTCGCAAGAATATGGAACAAGAACTGTTTAATGGCGAATACTTTATTCATCGGCCAGATAAGGTTCAGGGTCGTAAAAACCTGGGCTCCTATAATACCTGTCATATTGATCAGGTATACGGCCAAAGCTGGGCGTTTCAGGTAGGATTACCAAGGGTATTGAGTAAAGACAAAGCCATTGCTGCTCTAAAAGCCTTATGGAAATATAACTTTACTGCCGATGTTGGCCCATACATCAAAACCCATGTTGGTGGCAGGCCATATGCCTTGCCAGGAGAGGGTGGAATGGTCATGAATACCAATCCGCATAACGAACCTAAGCCTTTTGGAGAGAATGTAACCTGGCAACTCGGGTACTTTCACGAATGTATGAGCGGATTTGAACATCAGGTTGCAGCACACCTGATGGCCGAAGGTATGGTACAAGAGAGCCTGATTCTTACACGATTTATTCACGACAGGTATCATGCAGCTAAAAGAAACCCATTCAATGAGATAGAGTGCAGCGACCATTATGCAAGGGCTATGGCAAGTTATGGGACCTTTATTAACGCATGTGGTTTTGAGTACCATGGCCCTAAAGGTTATATCAAATTCGCGCCTGCCTGGAAAGCAGAGGATTTTAAAGCTCCCTTTACTTCAGCTAATGGATGGGGCAGCTATACACAGAAAAAAACAGGCGCTAAACAATTACACACCATACACCTGAAATATGGCGAGTTGCAGTTACAGGAACTGGCTTTTAACAAAATAGGCTCAGGCACTGTAAAATCTGTTTCCGTAATGCTGGGCGCTCAAAATATTCCTGTCCAATTTAAACAGAACGGTGCCGAATTGCAGATTACCAGCAATAAGAAGATCAGCGTTAAAACCAATGAGCGTTTAAATATTACCTTTTCATAGATAGATAAGTAGCATGAAAAAATTAGATGATATGTTTAAAAAACTGCTTACAGTTTTATTGTTTACTACAGCAGTAATCTTGTCTGGTTGCCAGGAACCTGCAAGCAAAACAAACGGAGATGTTGCGAATAAGGATCAGAACTGGAAAGAACAACTTAATCAGAAACTGCCTATGCTGGGTCACAGGAATTGGATTCTTGTTGTCGATAAAGCCTTTCCAGAGCAAAATGCTCAGGGAATGGAATACATTTATATTAATGAAGGTTTGCTGCCTGTTTTAAAACAGGTACTTACACAAATCAATTTGTCTAACCATGTTAAACCGATTATCTATCAGGATAAGGAGTTAGGTTTTATTACAGAAAGTCAGGCCAAGGGGGTTAAGCAGTTTGTACAGGAATCAAAAACAATTTTTGGCAATCAAACTGTTCAAACGATGCTTCATGATTCCGTATTCAGGAAATTGGATACGGAATCGAAACTGTTTAAAGTTCTGGTCATTAAAACAAATGAGACCATTCCCTATACTTCGGTCTTTTTACAGTTGGATTGTGCTTACTGGAATGGTGATAAAGAAAAACAGTTGCTGGATGCATTGAATACTCAATAGAGCTATCTTTATAGCTATGAATTGTAATTTCGATAAAATAAAGTCGGCAATTTCTGGATTTGTAGCGCTTACTGATGAAAAGTGGAATGCCTTTTCTTCCGGTTTACTTTTAAAAACATTCAAAAAGGGCGATTTTCTAATCAGAGAAGGACAGACTGAAAATTATATCTACTTTCTGAATGCAGGTGCAACCCGGAATTACTTTTTGAAAGATGGCCGGGATTATACCGTAGATTTCCAATTTGAAGGCGATTTTGTAACCGCTTATCTCTCTTTCATTAGCAGAGAACCAAGCCCTATTTTTATTGAGCTTTTAGAAGAGGCTGAAGTAGTTGCTATTCCTTATAGACACTTACAGGAATTCTATAAAAAAGATCATGAAGGAGAAAGAATTGGCCGCTTAATGGCTGAATTTCAATACGTAAAACGCTTGCGAAAGGAAATGGATCTTCTTGCTTTTACTGCTGAAGAACGGTATGCGTTACTTTTAAGTAAAAATCCTGAGTTGATACAGAATATTTCTGTTAAACATTTGTCCTCCTATTTAGGGATTCAGCCCGAAAGCCTTAGTCGGATCCGTAAGCTTCAAGTGCGAAACTAACATATGTCATTTTTTTCGCAGCTATCATTCTGCAACTTTGTTGAACATTAAAACAAAGAACAATGAAGCCCCTATTTATATTATTAATAACTTTTTTATTGTATTCGATTATCTCGAGATTTATAACGGGAAACTGGAATTTTACATTCGGGGGCAATCTGGCAATGCTGGCTATGCTCTGCTTCACTGCAATAGGGCATTTCATTTATGCAAAAGRAATGGCCCTAATGATACCACCCGTAATTCCATTTAAAGATTCCATCGTATTTTTAACTGGAATTATGGAAATTGTTTTGGGAATAGCCTTGTTGTTCCCTGCAGTTAGGCCTTATGCAGGGTACTTCCTAATCATTTTCTTTATACTTCTTTTGCCTGCAAACATATATGCCTCAATGCATAGCATCAACTATGAAACTGCAAAGTTTGATGGGAAAGGGATGTCTTATTTGTGGCAGCGCATCCCTCTTCAATTGTTTTTTATAGGTTGGGTGTGGTACTTTTCTGTCAAATAACCAGGCCATACTTCTTATCCTAGATCAATTAACAGCTCATCTATTTAGGATAACTTTGTGTTATACTATCAAAAGGAGAATTAAAATGAAAAAGTTAATTGAAAAAATCGTGATAAATTCTGATCGCCCGCATATGGTTGGCGATGGGTTTAGGGTATTTAATTATATCCCGGGCGCTGGCATTCCGCAGGAGAGAATAAGTCCGTTTTTACTATTGGACTTTAATCCTGAATATGATTTTGGGCCTTCAGATCACCTTAGAGGTGTTGGTGTTCACCCACATAAAGGTTTCGAAACAGTAACCATTGCTTACAAAGGAAGTGTTGCACACCACGATAGTACCGGAAGTAGCGGAATAATCAATGCTGGTGACGTACAATGGATGACTGCCGGTAATGGAATCTTGCATAAAGAATATCATGAAGAGACTTTCTCTAAAAAAGGAGGACCTTTTGAAATGGTTCAGTTATGGGTTAACCTTCCTAAAAAGGACAAATCAACAGCTCCGCATTATCAGGAGTTGACCAAAGATGGCATGGGTAAAGTGCAGCTTGCAGACAATGGCGGCGAGGTAAATGTAATTGCCGGAAACTTCAATGGTGTTGCAGGTCCTGCAGAAACATATAGTCCGGTGAACCTGTTTGACATCAAATTGAATGAAGGAGCCGAAACGACTACCAGTATTCCGGCCGGTCATAATACCGCTTTATTAGTTGTAAACGGAAGTGTTCAGGTAAACGATGAAATAGTTGGAGAACATAGCTTTGTTTTATTTGAAAATAAAGGCGAAGAGATTCACATTAAAGCAAATCAGCAAAGTGTTGTTTTGTTGTTAAGCGGGGAACCTTTGAATGAACCTATTGTAAGCTACGGACCGTTCGTAATGAATACTGAAGCAGAAATCAGAGAAGCGATCACTGATTTCAACATGGGGAAATTTGGCGTGTTGGAAGATTAGAAATAGATTACCAATGACAGATGTTTAAAGCTGTCGTCATCTCGACGATAGGAGAGGTCTCTTGCCTGTGTTATTCAGGAGATCTCTCTCTTCTTTCGAGATGACGATTGTCATTACCACTTTTTTGTATTATTGTTACTCCCTACAATTCAAAGGAGTTTTTGAACACTTCATTACTTATTTTGTCCGTTTCATCAGTTTTTTGGAGGTGATGGTATACTAATACGATAATTTTGCGGTTAATTACCAAAACACTATGAAAGTATATCTCTTTTTCCTCTTATTTTCTATTACTTCAGTACCATTCTTCTTATCTGCACAGCAGCGTTTCGCCATTAGTGGTACKGTAAGGGATGCTTCAACCGGAGAAACCTTGATTGGAGCAACGGTTAGATTGCAAAGTGCCACGCAAAATTCAGGTATTGCTACAAATGCATACGGATTTTATTCCCTAACAGCCGATGGAGGCGAGTATAGCCTCATCGTAAGCTACAGTGGCTACCAGAGCAATACTCAAAAAATCACCTTAAACAAGGCCTTAAAACTAAATATAGAACTTGCTGCCGTTTCAGATTTGCAGGAGGTAGTAATAAGTGCCAGTGAAAGGAAAAATGAAAATGTAAAGAGCCCTCAAATGGGTCTCAACAAGATCAATATGGCCGATCTTGACAATGTACCTATTCTATTCGGCGAAAAGGATGTTCTGAAAACCATACAGCTTTTACCGGGAGTAAAGGCAGGAGGAGAGGGCAATACAGGTTTTTTTGTACGCGGAGGAGCTGCCGATCAGAACCTGATCCTTTTAGACGAGGCCACAGTATATAATTCATCTCACTTGTTGGGTTTCTTTTCAACCTTTAATGCCGATGCCATAAAGGACGTAAGTTTGTACAAAGGTGGCATGCCATCGCAATATGGAGGCAGATTGTCATCAGTGCTTGATGTTAAAATGCAGGATGGTAATGATAAAGAATATGGCTTTGAAGGTGGACTAGGGCTCATCGCCTCACGCATAAAAGCAGAAGGACCAATCGTTAAGAATAAAAGCTCTTTTATGATTAGCGCCCGACGCACCTATGTAGATCTTTTGCTTAAAGCCTCGGGCGATTCGGCATTAAAGAACAATACGTTAAACTTTTACGACATTAATGCCAAGGTGAATTACAAGTTTGACGATAAGAATACGCTGTTTCTTTCAGGCTATTTTGGGCAGGATAATATTGGTATCAAAGACCTTTTTGCAAACGATTGGGGCAATACAACAGCTACTATCCGTTGGAACCATGTATTTAACAACAGGTTGTTTTCAAATACATCTTTGATCTATAACAAGTACAACTATGCCATAGAACTGCTCGATGAAAATAGCAATGCCAAGGTAAAATCCTTGATCAGAGATTTTAATTTTAAAGAAGACCTGCAATATTATACCAGTAACCACATCCTAAGATTCGGATTGCAGGCCACACACCATAGAATAGCACCATCTGACATTACCGCATCGGCCAATTCGAGCTTCAACCCTCTTTCTATAGAGAACAGGTACGGATTAGAAATGGCTGTATACGCTTCAGACGAATGGACCATTGGCGATAAATTTAATTTATTATATGGTTTAAGATTAAGCCAGTTTTCCCTTTTGGGGCCCGGTACAATAAATACATATGACAGTTCAGGAGAAGTAAGTTCCTCATCAACCTATAAAAGCGGTGAATTTGTTAAAAATTACTTCAACCTGGAACCGCGTCTTTCGGCAAGTTACACCTTAAATGAGCGAAACTCTGTAAAGGCATCATACAACCGAAATACCCAAAATATCCATATCCTTAGCAATTCAGGCACCAGCTCTCCAACAGATCAATATGTAATGAGCAGCAATAACATTAAGCCCGAGATTGCAGATCAGGTAGCTTTAGGGTTTTTCAAAAATAGCGAAAGCAATGCTTACGAATTTTCTGCCGAGGTGTATTATAAATGGTTGCAAAATCAGATAGATTATAGAGATGCTGCTGAACTAACAGCTAATAAAGATGTTGAATCTGAATTGTTGTATGGCAAGGGCAGGGCATACGGACTTGAGCTTTATGGTAAAAAAACCAAAGGCAAGCTTACCGGTTGGTTGAGCTATACCCTTTCAAAAACCGAAAGGCAGTTTGATGAAATCAATAAAGGCAAATATTATAATGCAAAGCAAGACCGTACACATGACCTGGCTTTGGTTGCCATGTACAACCTTAGTCGCCGCTGGTCGGTATCAGCTAATTACATTTACAGCACTGGTAATGCCGTAACCTATCCGGCCGGAAAATATAATGTAGGTGGTCTTACCACTTATTATTATACCGATAGAAACGCCAACAGAATGCCATATACTTCCCGTTTAGATTTAGGGGCAACATTAAAGGCTAAGGAAACCAAGAAATTCCGTTCTAGCTGGACATTCAGTGTTTACAATGCATTGAACCGCAAAAACCCTTATTCTATCCAGTTCCGCGATAAAGAAAATGATCCAACACGTACCGAAGCAGTGCAAACCAGCCTTTTTGGCATTATTCCTTCGGTAACTTACAACTTTAAATTTTAATAGTGATGTTAAGAAAAATCAAATATTTAAGTCTGTTACTTGCAGTATCCTTTAGCATATGTTCATGTGAAAAAGTGATAGACGTTGAGCTTAATACTTCTCCAAATCAGTTGGTGATAGAAGGCAACATTACCAATAAATTGGGGATGCAAACCATTAAAATAAGTCAATCGGTTGCTTATACTGAACCTAACGATTACCCGGCTGTTCAAGGTGCCGTAGTAAATGTAACTGATGATCAGGGCAGTTCATGGATCTTTACCGAAAGCACACCCGGCAGCTATACTTTTGGTGCGTTCAAAGGAGAACCGGGCCGCACATATAGCCTTAAAGTAAATATAAATAATGTGCTTTATACTGCTTCTTCAACCATGCCAGATTCTGTAGGCATTGATTCGCTTGATGTTAAAGTATTTAATTTTGGTAGCGAAAAGCAAAAGCAGGCACAGGTACATTATAAAGATCCTGCCGGAATTGCCAATCAGTACCGGTTTGTGCTAAAAGTGAATGGTTTTCAATCGAGAAGTGTGTATTCTGAAAATGATCGCTTTACCGATGGAAACAATGTTCCGAGTGTGATGTTTTTTAATGGGAAAAATGATGATGACGATGAGCTGAAAACAGGCGATAACGTAGAAGTTGAGATGCAGTGTATAGATAAAAATGTATTTACTTACTGGAATACATTAAGTCAGCAATCACAGAATGGTCCTGGTGGTGGTGTTACTCCAGGTAACCCGCCTTCAAATATTAGCAATGATGCCCTGGGGTATTTCAGCGCACATACGGTTAGCAAAAAAGAAATGGTAGTGAAGTAGGGACAGATGGATATCACCCTTGACCGTCATTACTCTTCTCCGTCATCCCGAACGAAGAGAGAGATCCCTTGTTTAGGCGTAGTCCAAGAGATCTCTCTCTTCGTTCGGGATGACGTGAGGATGAAAAAAGTCCTGTATCATAATTATGATACAGGACTTTTTTTTATTAATAAATTTTTCAATTAATCTCCTTTTGTATAGCACTCAATATGTTAATGCTAGTACCTGGGTCTCGACTGAATCAAGGCAAATTAAGGACTGCGATAGGATTCTTTCGGAAAACAGGTACCTTTTTCCGAAGGAATGTCGATGCTGCCTCGATGCTGCCTCGACGCTGTCTTCAAGCTGGCCTTAGCAATCACACTATTATGTCCGGTGTTGGTACAGTAAACGTCGTCCTTGCCCTTCCCTTCATCGCCCTGCCTCGTCATCTCCTTTGGTTAACCAAAGGAGATGACGGGAGTTTTAGGATTTTAGCGAGAAAAATCGAGCGTAAAAATTCTTTCTCATTTTATTTATAATACTAATATTTTTAGTATTATATTTGTTTGTTCATTTGCATTGCTAATACAATGATTCAAGAAAGGGGATAACATCATGAACGCAAAACAGGAATTGGTTAGTAAATTACAACAGGATATTCTGCTGTGGCAGGGCTTTAAACTGCAAGGTAAAGAAGCTGCTGAGGCGATTGGCCTTGGTGAGCTGGAAAACGTATTTCCAAACGGGGTTTTTCCGAAAAAGGCCATTCATGAATTTATTACGGTGCTGCCCGAACATGCGGCAGCGAGCGATGGTTTTATCGGTGGCTTGCTTTCGGTATTGATGAAGGATGGCGCTGCTTGTGTATGGATCAGTACTGCAAGAAAGTTATTCCCGGTTTCCCTTTGTCTGTTCAACGTAGAACCCGAGCGGATCATTTTTATGGATGTTACCAGGGAAAAAGATGTGCTCTGGATTATGGAGGAGGCTTTAAAATGTGAAGGTCTTGCTGCTGTGGTGGCGGAGTTGAATGAACTGAGTTTGATTGAATCCCGTAGACTCCAGCTTGCGGTGGAAGGTTCTGGTGTGACGGGTTTTATTTTACGTAAAGACGCCCGTAAGGCCGTAAGTACGGTGGCTTCAGCGCGCTGGAAGATCAGCCCGGTACCCAGTGTAACCGAGGATGAAATGCCTGGTGTGGGTTTCCCTCGCTGGAAGGTGGAGCTGACCAAAGTCCGTAATGGAAATCCGGGAAGCTGGATCATGGAATGGGGAGGAGATCGTTTTGTGGAAGTACTTCCAGCCTTGAAAACAGCAGCATGGTACGATCAAGAGGAAAGACAAATTGGTTAAACGGCTAAAAAATGCAAAAGCGTTATGTTTCGATATGGTTCCGTCATTTGCTGGCAGACTGGCAGCTGATCCGCCGGCCGGAACTTTGTGACATTCCTTTTGTTTTCGCAGCGCCCGATCATGGGCGCAATATGATTACTGCGACAAGTCCTTTAGCTGCTTCGCAGGGAATTGAGATAGGAATGCGTGCAGCTGATGCCAAGGCCCTTTGCCCGGGACTGGAGGTTTTGGATGATAAAGCCGGGCGCACTACCATATTGCTGAAAGGACTTGGAGAGTGGTGTGTGCGTTATTCACCCGTGGTGATGGCCGATGATTTTTCGGTAGATGGGTTGTTCCTGGATGTAAGTGGCTGTACCCACCTTTGGGGCGGGGAACGGGAATACCTGAAAGAAATCGTATCCAGGTTAAAAAGCAAGGGTTATACGGTTCGTGTGGCGATGGCTGATACTGCCGGTGCCGCATGGGCAATAGCTCGTTTTGGAAAAGTAACTCCTTTGATTGCACCCGGGACGCATACAGAAGCCCTGCTTGCGTTGCCGCCAGAAGCCTTGCGTTTACCGGAAAATACACTGGCTAAGCTGAGCAAGCTTGGTTTTTACCGGATCAGGAGTTTTATAGGTATGCCGCGCTCGGTGCTGCGCAGGCGTTTCGGAGAGGATTTTTTGGCCCGTTTGGGGCAGGCTTTGGGTACAGTTGATGAGTTGATTACTCCTTTGCAGGTGCCTGTTCTTTTTCAGGAACGCTTGCCTTGTCTGGAGCCGATTAAAACCCGCATTGGCATTGAAGTGGCGATCAGCCGATTACTGGAGCATTTGTGTCTGCGACTGCAAAATGAGGGCAAGGGCTTAAGGACAGGGGTGCTGACTTGTTATCGTATTGATGGCAAGGTGGTACAAGTTTCTATAGGAACCAGCGGGGCAACCTGTAGCGTCAGTCATTTGTTTAAACTTTTCGAGTTGAAGATCGATCAGATCCGCCCGGCCCTGGGCATTGAACTGTTTGTGTTGGAAGCGCCTAAAGTGGATGATATTTTACCCGGACAAGAAGCGCTTTGGGCGGGTAAGCCCGGACTGGATGATCAGAGTGTGATCCAGCTGCTGGACAGGGTAACCGGTAAAATGGGGCCTGATGTGATTCATCGTTATGTCCCTGCAGCTCGCTATTGGCCGGAACGATCTGCGAACCGGGCAGTTTCCATTACTGAAAAACCGATAGCCCAATGGCATATTGACAGACCGCGCCCAACAGAATTGTTGAGTAAACCTGTCCCAATCGAAGTAATGGCCTTGATACCCGATCATCCGCCAAAGTTTTTTATTTATATGGGCATCAGGCATGTTGTGGTGAAGGCCGATGGTCCTGAGCGCATAGAACGGGAGTGGTGGTTAGATGTAGGAGAGCACAGGGATTATTACCAGGTGGAAGATGAACTGGGACAGCGTTACTGGCTGTTCCGTTCGGGTCACTATGGGGGCGAGCAGCGGTACCAATGGTTTATACATGGTTTTTTTGCATGAAGAATGAGATATGGAATACAGTGAATTACAGGTGACTTCTAATTTCAGCTTTCTAAGGGGGGCTTCCCATCCCCATGAACTGGTGGATCAGGCAGCTGCTTTCGGCTATAAAAAGGTAGCCATTACTGATCGCAATACGGTGGCAGGCATTGTTCGTGCACACGCTGCAGCTAAAGAAAAAAACATTCAGATCATTCCCGCCTGTCGCCTGGATTTACTGGATGGGCCAAGTTTACTGGCTTATCCTACGGACAAAGATGCTTATTGCAGACTTTCGGCTTTATTAACGGTTGGGAATCTGCGTGCGGAAAAAGGTTCCTGCCATTTGAATAAGGCGGATGTTTATGAACACGCTGAAGGGATGTTGTTTACCGTTGTGATGCCTGGTGTGCTGAACCGTCATTTCAATTTTGAGGATTCCTTTGTTAAGGATTTTGAGGAATATGGGGAAGCTTTGGGTAAGCAGTTATACCTTTCTGCAACACGTACGTACCTGGGTAATGATGATAAGTTGATCTTTCGCATCCAGCAGTTATCTGCTAGGTTTGGAATACCTGTTGTAGCCACCGGTGATGTGCATTACCACAATCCTTCCAGAAGGGAATTACAGGATGTGCTGACCTGTGTGAGAGAAAAGTGTACCATCAAGGAGGCTGGTTTCAGGTTGCATCAGAATGCGGAACGTTATATGAAACCGATTGCCGAAATGCACCGCTTGTTCCGTAATTATCCCGAAGCGATCCGCAATACGATGCACATCACTGAGGCATGTGCTTTCGCACTGGATGAACTGAAATATGTATATCCGGAGGAGATCAACAAAAGCGGTCGTTCGCCATTGGAAGAGCTGGAATACCTGTGTTTTAAAGGCGCACATGCATTTTATGGGGAGGTTATCCCGGAAAARGTATTGAACATGATTGCCCATGAAATGGACTTTGTGCGGAAGATGGATTATGCGAATTACTTCCTTTTTGTGGAAGACATTGTCCGCGAAGCGAGAAGCCGAGGCATTTTATGCCAGGGAAGGGGATCAGCGGCCAATTCAGCAATTTGTTTCTGTCTGGGTGTAACCTCAGTAGACCCTATGAAGTTCGACTTGCTTTTCGAGCGTTTTATTTCTTCGGACAGGAATGAACCGCCCGATATTGATGTGGACTTTGAGCATGAACGTCGGGAGGAAATCATGCAGTACATTTATACCAAGTATGGCCGTGACCGTGCAGCGATTGTGGCGACGGTAACACAGCTGCACCAGAAAGGTGCTTTGCGAGATGTGGGCAAGGCCATGGGTTTATCTGTGGATACCATTAACAGGTTATCCAGTTCAGTATGGGAGTTTACAGACGAATGGTTTGAGGGCAAGCGTGTGACTGAACAGGATTTGAATCCCCGGGATCCGCATTTGATGAAGACCTTGCAACTGACCGCGCAGATGATGGGTTTCCCCAGACAATTGGGCCAGCATACCGGTGGTTTTGTGGTGACCAATGGGAAGCTGACTGATCTCTGTCCGATCCTGAATGCGCGTATGGAAGACCGTACGAATATTGAGTGGAACAAGGACGATATTGATGCTTTGGGTTTTCTGAAAGTGGATGTATTGGCTTTGGGTATGCTGACTTGTATCCGCAAGGCTTTTGACTTGTGCAAAGCGCATTATGGTTTAGATCTGACCCTGGCCAATATCCCTCAGGATGATCCGGAGGTCTATGATATGATTAGTGCTGCGGATACACTGGGGGTATTCCAGATTGAAAGCAGGGCACAGATGTCCATGCTGCCCAGGTTAAGGCCCAAATGTTTTTATGATTTGGTGATTGAGGTTGCCATTGTCAGGCCTGRCCCCATACAGGGAGATATGGTGCATCCTTATTTGAGGAGACGTAATGGTGATGAACTTGTGGAATACCCTTCCGCTGAATTAAAAGAAATTTTAGAAAGAACCTATGGTGTGCCGCTATTTCAGGAACAGGCAATGAAAATTGCCATTGTAGCCGCAGGATTTACACCCGCCGAAGCAGATGGACTGCGTCGCAGTATGGCCACTTTTAAGTATACCGGAACGGTTAATTTGTATGAACAGAGGCTGGTCGAGGGGATGATGAAAAAGGGATATACCGAGGAGTTTGCCAAACGGATTTTCAGGCAGTTGGAGGGTTTTGGGAGTTATGGTTTCCCCGAAAGTCATGCGGCAAGTTTTGCTTTGCTGGTTTATGTGTCCTGCTGGCTGAAACACTACTATCCGGATGCCTTCGCTACAGCCTTGCTCAATAGTATGCCAATGGGCTTTTACCAGCCTGCGCAGATTGTAATTGATGCACAAAAACATGGTGTGGAGGTTCGGCCAGTTGATATCAATTATTCTACATGGGATAATTTGCTGGAAGAAAAATCAGGGAAGTATTGTGCGATCCGTTTGGGTTTCCGGCAGATTAAAGGTTTAGGGCAGGAGGAGATGGATGTTTTGGTGAATTGCAGGGGAAATGAGTACAGGACAGTTACGGCCTTACGTGATGCAGGAATAGCGATTAATACACTGGAAAGACTGGCAGATGCTGATGCTTTCCGCTCGATTGGGTTGGACCGCAGAAAAGCATTATGGGAGGTTTCTGCCTTGCAGGATATGCCAGTGGTGATTTTTAAAGGGCAACCCTCAGAAAGTATGTTGGAGGCACAGGTGGAATTGCCGTTGATGAGCAAAGGAGAACATGTGGTTCAGGATTATGCTACCGTAGGCTTATCGTTAAAAGCACACCCGGTGAGCTTTGTGCGATCACAACTGGAGATGCTGCGCATCTTGTCCTGCCATCAGATCAATAAGGAGGCGCAGAACGGACAATTGGTGAAGGTTGCCGGGCTCGTGCTGGTTCGACAACGACCGGGAACTGCCGGTGGGGTATGTTTTATTACCATTGAGGATGAGACTGGCTTTAGCAATCTGGTGGTATTTGAAAAGTTTTTTGATACCTACCGGAAAGAGATTTTGCATTCCAGGCTGTTGATGGTGGAGGGGCGTTTGCAGCGGGAAGGAGAGGTGGTTCATGTCATTGTGAGCAAATGCGTGGATTTGACTAAACTGATGGGTAAATTGGTGCAGCGGGAGCAAGAGGATTTGCCAGTACTTACAACGGTTCCCGGGGAAGTTCCAAAGGGAACCTTTTATGGGGGAAGGAATTTTAAATAATTCAATTATGTATCTTTAAACAAACAATCTCTTTGATCATTACCTTTCTGATAATCTTAAAGCAATTATAGAAGATTAAGGATTACCGGAAGGTTTATTGAGATTGAAAAATACTTGAACCGCCAATTTTGGATCATTTAACAAAAAACACTTAGCACTTGTATATTCGAATTAAAAACCTCTCTAAATGACAAAGCCAAATTTTGATAAGTCGGAAACTTGTGGTAGCATTAAATTGCCTCTATCCAGCCGCGGTGAGGATCTTGAGACTATCTCAAGAAACAAATTGTCGTTGCTTTTTGATACCCGATATTTTGAGATTAGGCATGAACTTCAGAGAGGGTTTGCTGTTCAACTCAAGTCTACTGGATCAGTTAGAGTGAACAGGAACAGTTCAATTTCCTACCCAATAGAGGTAAGCAATATCAATTACACTACCATTCGGACTTTAGATGGGACACATCTTTAATACGGCAAATCAGGGTGAATATTCAAAAGCATACTGTTAATGATAGCGATATACAATCCTTATTGCTATTACTGGATACGGCCAAATCGTATGATAGCGGACTAGTCGCCTATGCTGACTGATGTCATACTTTGTTTATTTCTTAGGCTCTAAGCTGGCTCGTATTTCCTTTACTAGGGTTGCCATCTCCAAGGTTGGCCAGTATGCCAAGCATTTTTACCTCGGGGTTCCTTGACCTGAGGAAGAGCTCATAATTGACTTCGGAAATTCGGACCAGTTCATAGTTGTATTTGAAATTGAGTGCAATTGATGAGCTGAGTAAAGTGGTAACTGCCGCCCCAAAATCATCTGACGCCACAGATATTAAATAAAAAGATAAAGCCATTGCCGATGCAATTATTAACCCGGCTGTTGAGGCTGCTAAAGCCAAAGACAAAATCCCTGACTGGAAAACAATAGCCGCATCGGTAACGCAAAAGCATGATGCCACAACTGCCGACCGGACTGTTACCAGAGTGAAACTGTTTTTTTACTACGGTAAGGACTGGAAAGCTTTTGCCTCAGCAATTGTAAACTACACCGAGAAATATGAAGATACAGCCAACCTGGCTACCATAAATACCAATGCCAACTTTGTATTAGAGTATAGTGCAGACAAAGAGGAGCTTGCCAAAGCATTGGCATGGAGTAAAAAGCTTGTTGAAAAGGAATCCGATAATGCGGATTATAAAAAGACCTATGAGGCATTGAAGGAGAAACTGTAATAAAGATCCTTCCGCCACCCTTGCGGATTGTTAGTTAATAGAGGATCAGGGAATGGTTAGCCCTGATCTGGCCATACCAATTTGGTTTAACACTATTTAGGCTGAGTGCTGTGTTGATCTGGATGGATGCACAGCATTCATAAACTTAGGGAGTTTTGTGAATTAGGTTAGAACAGTCGGAAGAAATATACGGCTGTTCTTTTTTATTTTAAACTGTTTATCCATTCCCTGATCAATTTAATTCCTTCTTTATGAGGAAGGGTCCTTGCAAGCTCAGGCATAGCAGTGCCCGGCTCTGTGCTATTCATTCTGTAAGCTAAAATAGAATGGGTAGCATCGCCAGGTATAATATCATAATTAAGCCCGCCAGCTCCACCTCCGGCCGAAACCGGGGCTTTTCTGATCCCTAAATGATTGKGGTTGGTTTGCTCATATTCTAGAAACAGACCTGTATTATAGGCGTCGCCTCCTTTGGTATGACAGTGGGCACAGTTTATATCAAGGTATGCTCTTGCGCGTTGTTCCAGACTGTAATGCTTAGCATCGGCCCAGTTCGGTAATTGAGCAACCGCTCCCGTATCTGGCAATCCTTTAAGTACTCCTTTTGCTGCCCATGCCTTAAGTTGATTGGTACTTTGTCCGACAAGGGTAATGTTAAGGTTTCTGGCTTTTGGACCAATAGGGATTAACACATCATTTTTAATGTGGCAACGCTTGCAATCATTGGTGTTTGGTACCTGGTAATTTGTAAAGAGTTTATTGCCATCATTATCCAATAAGATAATCGGGATTTTTGCTCCGGTAATGTGTTTGATGGCCTCTGTTTGTTCTTTGTTCCACAGATAATTCATCACCTTCCAGTTCTTATCGGAAGGGTCTTTAACCAGTAGCCTTGTTTCGATCATTATTTTCTGATGATTGACATTGGTATAAGCAAAGTTTTTAACGATGATGGTTGAGTCAGGGAATTCAAGCGCACCCTGTGCCGTGTACTTCATTGCAGTACCTTTTGGTAAAACAATGAAGCGGTCTTTAACGGCATAATCTGTAAAGAGAGCGGTACTGATATCATAATGCAAAACCCCTTCATTGGGATCAAGATCCTTTAGTTTGTTTTTAAAGAAACCATAATCAGATAGTTTTTCTTTAAATACAAAGCCACTGTTTTGCACAGCCTGGCCGGTTTTGTTTTTACAACCCTGCTCACTTAAAATGGAAAGTGAAATACTGAAAAGGAGGAGAAACCCCAAAAGATAAGTTTTACGCATTGATACTGATTTTTACTTGCAGATATAAGGGGTAATGTTTGTGTTTGGTTTCCAGTTTTTAGGATTGCTGATGTTTAAAAAGTCGGCATTTACAAATAGGTTGTCGCCCGTTTGCTTTATGCAAATAGAATCCGGATTAACTGCTGTACCCTTGGTTAAGATATTGCTCGAGATKCCATCGTACATAATGAAAGGGATACGTTTGTTTTTTCTTGCCGGATCACTGGCATTTAACTGCTGTTCAACGGCTACTAATATTTTTCCAATACGGTGCTCATAGGCTGGCTGCGGAAAGGCGGGGCCCATTTCAATAGTATTGTTGTGAATATTGATGTTTTTTGAAATGGGAAAGTAATTGTCGTTTATTTTCTCGGCAGCTTTTTCATCAACTGCAAAGCCCGAAGCAATGGTTATTGAGGATGAATTGTTGTTAATGATCCGGTTGTTATAGATCTCAATATCTGATGCCGCCAATATAATAATACCGCTTCCGGGTGAGGCATTACCCACACCCCATGAGGTGCCAAAGCTGCCTGCCTTTGCAAAGTTTCTGAAATTATTATCGTGGATGTAATTGTTGTAGGCTTTAACATGGCCGCCTTTCTTTGAAAGATCCGGTAAGTCGAATACCAGAAAGCCCGCGGTGTTGTTATAAAATTCATTGTCGTAAACCTGGGCATTAGATGTGTTCTCGATTTCACAGCCTGCAACATTTTTTGCTGCTTTACATTTTCTTACCACTGCACTATCCGTTTGACCAACATAAATGCCTGCATCTGACGAGCCCTCTGTATAACAGTTTTCTATCAATACATTTTTGCACATTACAGGGTAAATGGCATAGCCACCGCTGGTTGAGTCGGCTTTACTCCAAACCGCATGGAGGTTGGTAATGGTAACATCCCGGCTCTTGTTAATCTTTAGCAGATCGCCTTTAGAATCGCGAATGGTCATGCCATCAATCACAAAGCCTTTTACATCTGTTACCCTGATCCCTTCGCCGCCCTGGCTTTGTTCTTTAAAGTCGAGAATAGTTTTGTCATGGCCATCGCCCTGTATCATGATGTGGTTCACCTGTGCAATGCTCAGGTTGTCGAATTTATAGGTGCCCTGCTTCAATAAAATTTGTGTGCTGTCTTTTATCGACAGGAAAGCTTCGGCAATTTTCTGTTCTTCGCCAGGTTTAAAGGTTAACCTGGTTTTGTAGTTTCCCGCTTGCGTTGATTTGTTTCCTGTGCAGGAAAACAAAGAAAGGGTAACAAGAAGGGCAATTAGTAATGATGGGATGGTTTTCATATTAAAGGATATTATATGCATAAGTTACATAATAGACCGCGCCAATATTTGGGTTGGCAACGCCGGTTGAATAGTATTTGTTGGTAATGTTTGTAGCACCCAGCCTTATGCCGGAACGTGCTTTGATAAGTTTGTAACTTACCTGGGCATCTATAACTGCTRAACTGGGAACCCTGCCCTCAGCTAAGCCACCCGAAACAACATAGAAATAGCCGGGCTTGTAACGTAGGGTAGTGCCAAACGACCATTCTTGCTTTTTGCCGAAACCGCTGTTGCCAAATTCCATGTTAACGTGGTAATGAGG
>NZ_JBFTNT010000015.1:0-40237 GCF_056397585.1 Pedobacter sp. 05L430
CCATGAGCATCTTAAATGCAATAAGAAATAAGATTGCCCTAAGAGTGGTTGCAGTGGTAAGTCATCAGAAACCTTATGTCAGTAATCAATTAATTGCGGCATAAATTATATTAAAAAATACTTGCATGAGTCATAACAATCATCTCGACGATAGGAGAGATCTCTTGGTTATGCTAATTTGATTTATGGTTATTTCTTGATCAAGAGATCTCTCCTATCGTCGAGATGACGGCAGCGGCTCTCTTTTTTTCTTTTTATTCAGGAAACGTTCTAATAAAAACTTTTATATAAGTTTGGGGCATAATTGTATTTGTATGTTAGCTATTAAAAATTGTAAGTTCTTTGCGGATGGGCTGCAAGTTGCAGGTCAGAATGTCTTAATTGAAAATGGTGAGATCGTTAAAATCAGCAGCGAAGAGATTCCAGTCGGATATGAAATTGTAGATGCCGAAGGAAACTATTTAAGTCCTGGTTTTATTGACCTTCAGATTTATGGCAGTGGAAAGGACCTTTTTTCTGCTTACCCAACAGCAGACACGCTAAGTCAAATGGATTTGGATCTGCTAAGTAAAGGAACTACAAGCTTTTTAGCTTGTGTAGCAACTAACACTCCGGAGGTTGTTCATCAATCTATCGCTGCAGCAAAAGCTTATCGTAGCGAAGCCAGGGGTTTTCTGGGCTTACATTTGGAGGGCCCTTATATTAATGCAAAACGCAGAGGAGCCMATATTGAGAAATACATTTGCAAAGCCTCCCTTGATGAGGTAAAAAGGTTACTTGAATATGCAGATGGTACGGTAAAAATGATGACCATTGCTGCCGAACTTCAGGACGATGAGGTTATCAATTACCTGCTAGATAATAATATCGTGTTATCGCTGGGGCATAGTGATGCCAATTTTGAGCAAGCTACTGCAGCTTATGATATGGGCTTTAAAACCACAACGCATTTGTTTAATGCAATGCCTTCTATACATCATAGATCACCGAATTTGCCTGCCGCGGTATTTAGTCACCCTAAGGCAATGGCAAGCATTATTGCAGATGGAAATCATGTGGATTTTGAAATTGTAAAAATGAGCTACAAGCTGCTCCGTGAAAGAATTTTTTTGATAACTGATGCGGTTACTTCATGTAATATCGGGCCTTATCAGCATCAGCTTTCGGGTGAGAAATTCATTACTTCAGATGGAACTTTATCTGGATCTAACATAACAATGTTACAAGCGGTACAAAACTGTGTGGCGTATTGCGACATCCCATTGGCAGCAGCCTTGAATTTAGCCACACTAAACCCGGCAAGGCTGATTGAATTGGATGCTAAACTGGGCGATTTAAAGGTTGGAAATAAGGCGAATTTGGTCCTGCTTTCTGAAAAATTAGAGCTGTTAAAAGTTTTTGCAGAGGGAGTTGAACATTTGAGCCTTATTAATTAAAACAAATAGTTATTTTTGGAGTCATGAAGTATAAACGGATCCTATTGAAATTAAGTGGCGAATCGCTAATGGGCGATAAGCAGTATGGTATTGATAATGAGGTTGTAAAGCAGTATGCTGAAGACATTAAGGCGGTACATGCCAAAGGCCTTGAAATAGCAATTGTTATTGGTGGTGGTAATATTTTTAGAGGTTTAAGTGCTGAAAAATCTGGGATGGACCGTGCTCAAGCCGATTATATGGGTATGCTAGCCACAGTAATTAACAGTATGGCCTTGCAAGATGCGCTTGAAAAAGTAGGTCTTAAAACAAGATTGCTTACTGCAATAAAAATGGAGCAGATTTGTGAGCCTTTTATTCGCAGAAGAGCTGTACGTCACCTTGAAAAAGGACGTGTGGTGATTTTTGGAGCAGGTACTGGTAATCCTTATTTTACTACTGATTCTGCAGCTGCTTTACGCGCAATTGAGATAAAAGCAGATGTTGTTTTAAAAGGAACCCGTGTTGATGGTATTTATACCGCTGATCCGGAGAAAGATCCTGCAGCTACTAAATATTCAGAAATTACTTTTAAAGAAGTTTATGCTAATGGGTTAAACGTAATGGATATGACTGCTTTTACGCTTTGCGAAGAAAATAAACTCCCAATTATTGTTTTTGATATGAACAAAGCAGGTAATTTCATGAAAATCGCAAATGGCGATGGCATTGGTACACTTGTTAAAAACTAATAGCAATATTTTATATAAGTTTGGTTAAATTTTACACATCATGAATGACCTCATAAAGAAACAATTACAAGATGCTCAGGCTACCATGGAAAAAGCCATTTTGCACTGCGAGTCGGAACTGACGAAAATTCGTGCAGGAAAGGCTTCTGCTGGTATGCTGGATGGTATTATGGTTGATTATTACGGAAATCCTACTCCTTTAAGCCAGGTTGCAAGTATCAACACTCCAGATGCTCGTACATTGCTTATACAGCCTTGGGAAAAGGCTTTGCTAGTTCCTATTGAACGTGCAATTATGGAAGCAAACATAGGTATTAACCCTCAAAACGATGGTATTATTATCCGTTTGGTAGTTCCTCCTTTAACTGAAGAGCGTAGAAAGGATTTAGTTAAAAAGGTTAAAGAGGAAGCTGAAAGAGGTCGTATTACCGTTCGTAACATCCGTAAAGATGCCAACGAAAAGGTTAAGAAATTGAAAGGTGAAAGTGTTTCTGATGATGAGATCAAAACAGGTGAGGCTGAAGTTCAAAAAATTACCGATGCTTACATTGTAAAAATCGATAAACATGCCGAAGCAAAAGAAAAGGATATCATGACTGTTTAGGTCAGGATTATAATTTATACGTAAATTAAAGGGAATGGAAGTAATGCTTCATTCCCTTTGTTTATTTTTAACAAATTTTATTTATGAAAATCTTATTCAGCTATTTAAAAAACTATAAAGGTCTGATATTTCTGGCCTTGTTTCTGGCTGCAGTTAATCAGATATTTTCTTTTCTTGATCCCTATGTTTTTCGCCTGATCATTGATAAGTATGTAACGAACTATAAGCATTATACTACTGATGAGTTTATAAAGGGTGCCGGGGTACTTATTTTATTGGCTATGGGAGCAGCAATGGTTTCCCGCATCGCCAAGAATTTTCAGGACTATTATGTAAATGTGATTACGCAAAGACTGGGAGCTAAAATATATTCCGATGGTCTTGCTCATTCTTTGGAACTGCCATATCAGGTTTTTGAAGATCAGCGCAGCGGAGAAACATTAGGTATTTTACAAAAAGTTAGGATTGATACTGAGAAACTGGTTCAGGCGGTAATAAATGTTTTGTTTACAAGTATTATCGGGATCATTTTTGTGACGGTTTATGCCATCTCTGTATATTGGGTTATAGCTGTGGTGTATTTTTCTTCTATTCCTTTACTTGGGTTTTTAAGTTCGTTTTTAAGTAAACGGATTAAAAAAGTTCAAAAGAATATTGTAGCAGAAACAACATCACTTGCAGGTTCTACCACAGAATCGCTGCGTAATATTGAGCTGGTAAAAAGTCTGGGACTTGCCAAACAGGAAATAAACAGGTTAAATACTACAACCACGAAGATTTTAGGACTAGAGCTTAAAAAGGTAAAATACATCCGCAGTTTAAGCTTTATCCAGGGAACGTTTGTGAACCTGTTGCGTAACGGGCTGCTCTTTTTGATGATGTACCTGATCTTTGCAGGAAGAATTACGGTGGGTGAGTTCTTCTCACTATTCATTTACTCGTTCTTTATTTTTGGTCCTTTGCAGGAATTGGGTAATATCRTTAATGTTTACAGGGAAACGGAGGTATCGCTAAATAATTTTGAGCGGATCATGTCTATTCCAAAAGATAAGAAACCTGATAATCCGGCATCAATTGCTAAAATCAAAAAATTAGAATTTGATGAGGTTAGCTTTAAGCACCAATCGGCCTCTACTAACGCCTTAAATAGCATTAATTTCGAAACGAACCTTGGAGAAACGATTGCCTTTGTAGGGCCATCGGGCTCTGGTAAAACTACGCTTGTTAAACTTCTGGTAGGGTTGTACGAGCCTAAGGAAGGAGCCATTAAGTACAATGGAGTTACGGCTACGAACATAGATCTAGATGAATTGAGAGAGAAAATAGGCTTTGTAACGCAGGATACGCAATTGTTTTCTGGAACAATAAGAGAGAATTTGCAGTTTGTAAGGCCTGAGGCAACCGATGAGGAGTGTATGAAGGTATTACATCAGGCAGCTTGTCAGAACTTATTGGCCAGAGCGGATAAAGGCTTGGATACCATGATTGGTGAAGGTGGAGTGAAGGTTTCGGGAGGTGAAAAGCAGCGTTTGTCTATTGCCAGAGCACTATTGCGCAAGCCGGATATCCTGGTTTTTGATGAGGCAACCTCATCGTTGGATTCTTTAACGGAAGAAGAAATTACAGCAACAATAAGAGAGGTTTCTGATATAGATAACCACATGACGATATTAATTGCCCACCGCTTATCGACAATTAAACACGCCGATAGGATCTATGTATTGGAAAAAGGGAATGTAATTGAACAGGGAACTCACGATGAGCTTGTGCTTCAGAATGGTTTGTACTATGCGATGTGGAGACAACAGGTGGGTGAAAGGTTCTCTATCGTTTAAGGTTAAACATTCTGCTCGTTTATTTCCTGTAATGTTAACTTGGTTAAGTTTTTTGTTTTGAGGTAGGTAACGCCCGCAACGAGAATGGTCATGCTGCCTCCAAATACTACGGCAGGCACTGTTCTCATCAGTTTTGCAGTTAAACCTGATTCAAAAGCACCTATTTCATTTGAAGAGCCAATAAACATACTGTTTACAGCAGACACACGGCCGCGCATGTCATCTGGAGTTAGCAACTGCATAATGGTAGACCTGATGATTACACTTATGCTATCAAATGCGCCTTCTGCAAAGAGAAGTGCAAGCGTTAAGTAGAAGTTTTTAGATAGACCATAGCAGATGATACTGGTTCCAAAACCGGTTACCGCAATCAAAAGGTTTCTCCATGGCTTGTTCATAGGAGAGAAGCGTGTCATCGCTAACATGGTAATAACAGCCCCGCCAGAAGCAGCAGCACGCATAAATCCCAGGCCTTCTGAGCCTACTTTAAGAATATCATTAGCAAATACAGGTAAAAGGGCCACTGCTCCACCAAAAAATACAGAGAACAGGTCCAGACTCATTGCACCAAGCATCATTTTATTTTTAAATACAAAATGGACACCTTCGGTAAGGCTTTTTACTATGCTTTCTTTTGGTATATAAGTTGGCGGGTGTGGTTTTAAAAAGAAGATACAGATCAGTGAAATAGAGATAAAGATAATAATGACACTGTAAGTTACGGTTATGCCATAGAATCCATAAATTAACCCACCTGCCGCAGGGCCAAGTATAGATGCCAGCTGCCAACTCGAGCTGTTCCAGGTGCTTGAGTTAGGATAAAGCTTTTTAGGAATGATCTGAGCCATTAAAGAGAATGTTGCTGGACTGAAAAAACCTCTTGCTATACCTATTCCAAACACCATCAAATACATGATTGGCACAATATAACTTGTTGGTACGTATGCGTGCATTTGCTTTGTAGTGGCAATTAGCATCACTAAAGAACAAAGGAATACTCCGAAGAATATTTTGAGTAAGAGGCCTCTTTTTTCTGATTTATCTGCAACGTATCCTCCGTACAGTGCAATACCAATTGCGGGTATGGCTTCGCAGAGCCCCACTAGTCCCAAGGCAAGCGGATCCTTAGTTAAATGATAGATGTGAAAGCCGATAATAACAGCTTGCATTTGATATGCGAACGTAAAAAAGAAACGCATTCCGAGGTAAGATCTGAACTCTCTATAACGAAGGGCAGCGTAGGGATCTGGTTTTTCTATGATTTCGGTATTGTCCAAAAGGAAAAATATTTTGAACAAATGTAGTTGATAGACAAATAAATTTTAAGATTATTTTTCTTGCAATTACATAATCTTGTCATAAAATGTAAGATATGCTTCTCTCATATCTTCAGCCTGATTAATTGCGGCTGATGCTGCTATGCCAAAAACACCGGTTTCCATAAGTGCCTCTATATCATCGGCGGTAACACCCCCTACGGCTAAAACAGGTAAGATAATACCATTTTGATTTAAGGTGGCCATTGTTTTTTTATATCCCTCTATACCAATATGAGGAGCATTGTTTGGCTTGGTTGTCGTATCGCGGAAGGGGCCAAAGCCGGCATAGTCTGCTCCCTCTTTTGCAAGTCTGATTAAACCTTCAACTGTGTTTGACGAGCCTCCGATAGTTACTGCTTCCCCTAATTGTTCTCTTAGTTTTGTGAAATCAGCGTCCATATCTTCTATATGGAAACCTTGTATATCGGCTTTGCCATTAAGGTGAATGTGATCTGTAACGATTAAGGTAGCCCCCCAATCGTCACAGATTTCAGCAATCACATTGATATCTACTAAAAGCTCATCGTCGTTTTTAATTAAAMAGCGGTATTGAATCCACTTTGCCCCAGCCTCACAAGCTATTTGTGCCTGCTCGATATGGGTTAACGGCTCAATGTCGTGTGTAATAAAATGTAGTCTTTCGATGAACTTCTTCATAGGATTAAAATTTCAAATTTAGCGAAAGTAAGAAATTAGTTCCGGCCTGAGGGAAGTAAAAGTTCTCTGTTGTGGTTCCCCATGGGTAAATTGAACTGTAGGTATAACCATTGCTTTCGTACTTTCTGTTTAGAATGTTATTGGCAAGCAGGCCTATGTTTATGTTTTTGATTCCTTTTAAACTGAAGTCGTAACCAAGCCTTGCATTGTTTACCCAATAAGCATCGAGTTTACGGCTTTCGTTTTGAGTATTGTCCATGTATTGCTTACTCACGTATTTGCTTTGTAAGGCAATAGCAAAGCCAGCCACCAGTTTGTAAACCAGCTCTCCAAATATTACCGAGTTTGGCGAGAAAGAAATATCCGGGTTTGCATAGTTTGTAGCCTGTACATTAATCAGGTTAAAATCGTTATCATATTCTGATACATAGTCTACATAATTCTTGATCTTATTTCTGCTGAACGCTGCGTTTGCATTAACAGCAAAGTGAGAACTGATAATATAAGAAGCGTCTAGCTCCAGGCCAATCCTATAGCTCTTGTCTACATTTTGACGGTAAGCATCAGAATATTCGTTGATTTCGCCGGTAAAGATCAGCTGATCTTTGTAAAACATACCGTACGCATTTACGCCGACATTAAAATCTGTGTTTTTAAAGCGGTAGCCTGCCTCTATATTGTTTAGACGTTCTGGTTTAGGAACAGCCAGACCTTCTTTTAAATTGGTAAAATCATCGCGGTTTGGTTCTTTATTTGCAACACTAAATGAGGCGTAAAAGTTGCTTAACTCGTTTAGGAAATAGGTAGCTCCAACTTTAGGATTAAAGAAATTGTAGTTGTTATTGTAATCTAAACTTTTGCGATTCTTGTCAGTTCCTGAAATATCATATTTCACATTTCTGTACTGTAAGTCTGCAAACAAGCTTAACTGAGTTACCGGATTATAATTTACTTTGAAGTAGCTATTGAAGTCGTCCTTGTCTCCTTTGCCATCATAGTAATGATAATCGTTGGTTGATGTTGATGCATATTGAGCCCATATTACTTGTCCAAAATGTTTGCCTCTATATTGGTTATAAGCCCCACCCAGTGTGAAATTTAAATTAGATTCTGGTTGGTAGTTAAAGGCATAAGTAAGACCATAAAAGTTATTATCTAACCAACGACGACGAACAAGATCCGTTCTTTCAATAGTTGAACCGCCTGCTATAACATTTGGCAAACCATAGTTTTTAAGTTTCTGGTTGTTTTTATACTCTTCAAAATATCCTTCGCCCTGGGTTAGGTGTAATGCCCCGTTGAACGACAATTGTTCGTTGAACTGTTTTGCGTATAAAGCTTGATAATGGTTTTGTTTGTAGTTATCGTTCTGATCCTTATAAAGGAACTGATTGTATTTTCTGTTATCGGAATTGAAAAGGTTTAAAGAATCTGCCTGGGTGTTGTACAGATAGCCGAGATTATTGTTGTAATGTTCTTTTAAGCCCTCAATGTCGCCTCTAAGTTTAGCTTCAGGAACACCGTTCCAGGCTTGGTAAGTTTCTTCAGTTCCTGAAAATACGTTTACACGTAGTATATCGGTTTTTCCATGATATGCACCTGATAAGAAGTATGATTTAAGATTAGAGGCCGCACGGTCGATAAATCCATCAGATTTGATTCTTGATAAACGACCGTCAAAGCTCCATTTTCCATCAATAAGACCGGTACCTACTTTGACAGTATTTTTAAGGGTGTTGTAGCTTCCATAAGTGTTGTTTATTTCTGCGTAAGGGACTTCTGAGCTTGATGAAGTTTGGATGTTTAAACTTCCGCCAAATGCCCCAGCTCCGTTTGTTGAAGTTCCAACCCCGCGTTGGATTTGTACGTTGTCGACAGATGAAGCAAAATCAGGCATGTTTACCCAGAATGTACCTTGGCTTTCACTGTCATTATATGGGATCCCGTTTACAGTAACGTTTATCCTGCTCGCATCGCTGCCTCTTATTCTAATGCCTGTATATCCTACACCTGCACCGGCATCGGAGGTAACAACCACACCTGGTGTGTTGTTTAGGATGAAAGGAAGATCTTGTCCGAAGTTGTTTTGTTCAATGTCTGTTTTGCTAATGTTTTTATAAGTGGTTGCAGACTTTTCATTTGCACGGGTTGCGTTTACAATAACTTCGTCGGCAAGAAAAGCCGATTGAACTAATACAAAATCGAGCGTTTGATCGGCATTAATTGTGATGCTCTTTTCTATTGTTTGATAGCCAAGATAGCTTACTAATAACGTATAATTACCTGCTTTTAAATTGGTTAATTGATATTTTCCCTGTTTATCGGCAGTTGTTCCGGCAGATTTATTTTTTAGCTTAATAGTAGCGCCAGGTAATGTAGTATTTGATTTTTCGGATACGGTACCCGAAATGGAGAATTGCGCTTTTACCAACACCGGCAATAGCAACACAGCAAGCGCTGTGATCATTAATTTTTTCACTTTATTGTTTCTTTTAGTTAAACCACTGTAAGTAAGGGGTACTTACAGCCCAGTTAAACTCCATAACTCCAATCCCTCCGCCGGCATTATCCGGATCAGGTGCATATATCTGTAAACAGATATAATGGGTATGCTCTCAGCCTGTTTTCGTGTTTTTTACAAAACAAGGCACCCCTTTTTGATGGTACAAAGGTATTGATTTTTTTATCAGTGTAAAAATGTTTGAACTGCTGTAATTGCGTTATTTAATCTATCCTCTCCCTGACCGCCAACTTTAACGTATACTGCGTTCAAGGCTTTAAGCTCCTGATGCCATACCTGCATAAAATGTTCTCGTTTATGCGGGAAATCGCGAAGAGGATCTTCTTGCCAGGGTAGGTCAATATCCATCAGCAAGTATAAATCGTAATTGTATTTAGGGAGTGCATCAAGAACAATCTGAGGGGTTTCTCCAAAAACTTCATCGCTCCATATTTTTACAGTGATAAAGGTTGTATCACAGAAAACCAGGTCTTTTTCGGCTATGGCTAGTATGGAGTCTTCGAGTGCCAATTGCCCATGAAACATGTTTACCTCGTCCTGCAAATTGCATGGTTCGGTTAATGCCGCACAGTAATACCTTGCGTATTCAGGTACCCATAAGGTATCAAAGTGTTTTGCAAGCTGCTGGGTAATGGTTGATTTTCCAGTACTCTCCGGGCCAACAATGGCTATCTTTTTAATGGGTTTGTTCACGGTGGGTTTTCCTCCAATCTAAATAGCCTACAGAGGCAATATAAACATATAATGCATACATAACTGCTGTTGCATATAGGTCTTTTGAAACGTACATGCCAACATATATGATATCGACAAAAATCCAGATCAGCCAGTTCTGTAATACCTTTCTTGCAAGAAATATCTGGGCTATTAAACTACAGGCCGTACAAAAGCTGTCTAAAAAGGGGAACGAGGCATCTGTATTCTTTTTAAGTACAAAGCCCAGTATTAACGTAAAAATAATTACACCTAAAATGGAAAGCATAATTTCCTTTTTGGTAATGACTGTAATTGGTCGCGATGCTTCGGGATTATTTCTGTTCTTGCTCCAGAAATACCAGCCGTAGACATTCATCGCGAAAAAGTAAAACTGCAGACCCATATCGGCATACAGTTTTGATTCGAAGAAGATGAAAATATAGATAACTACACTTACTATAGCAATGGGCCAATTGTATATGTTGTTTTTGGCGGCAAGCCATACACATAGTATACCAGTGAAAACACCTAGCCATTCCAGTAAACCTGTTTGTAAAAATAACTGAGTGAAACTATCCTTTAGAACATCAAACATTTACCAAAAGTAAAAAAAAATCCGGCAGGAAGAATTCCATGCCGGATAGTAAACCAAACAAACTATTTATCTTTTATTGCGCTTTAGGTGATGAAGTAAAGCCTATTGATGTTCTTATGCTTACATCAGCGCTTGTGTTATTTCTTAAAACATATTCAACTCTTACACGGAGACTGGTTCCCTTTATGTAATCGTCCAAAAACTTTGAATTGTCTATATCTAACGCAAGTTCAGAGCCAATGTTCTCTTGTATATCACTTCTTGACGCAACCATGACCTCGCCACCGTTTTCATTTGATACAAAAAGCTTTACAGACTTAAACATGCCTAAGCTTTTGTTGCTAGGATTGCTGGCGATCATTTTTGCAGAGGCAATTCTAATTTCTTTTATATAATTGGTTCCGTTTTTATTTCCAAAAACATCATCAAAACTTGTTGCCGCAGATTTTGCAGAGATAGGCGTATCGCTTTTGCTTGRGGCAGGGATAACTATTGTTGCGGTGTAAGGAAATGTAGATTTAATAATAGATTGTACTGTTCCGCAACCAGCCAGAATTACAGTGATTGCAAATAAAAATGGTAATATCTTTTTCATAGTTRAGAATATGCAAATGTTATTCCATCACAAAAAAAGTGTTTTTATGCACCACGGCAGGTGATTTTGTAGTTAATTATATACAGATATTTGGAATAACTGTAGGTCTTTGTAGCTGTTTTTAAATTTTATAAAAACAATTTGTTTAATCTGTTTGTAGTTAACAAGCACTAGCTAGAATATGATATGGAACAATGATACTAACTAATTGATGGTTAAATAATATTGACTAACAGGAGTTGTGGAGGCTTCTTTAGTCAGCAAATTCAAATTCCTATGAAAAAGTTAAGTGTGAATTTTTTAGTAATTGCAGCGTTTTCGTTGTTGTTATTAGCTTTCGTTACCATTAAGGATGGCGGAATCAAAGGTAAAGTATCTCCTGATAGTGGTGCGGTGCAAGTGGTTGCCGTAGCAGGAACAGATACCATAAAAGGTGATCTTAGTAGTGGTAGTTTTACCATTAATAATGTAAAACCAGGTACCTACACCGTATGGGTTAAAGCTAAACCACCGTATAAAGACAAGTCAGTTGAGAACGTTGCTGTGGTTGATAGCACTGTAACCGACGTTGGGGAAATAAAACTTGAACAATAACTCTATAGATTAAACGCAGAGAAGGGGGCCATTTAGCCCCTTTTTCAGTTTATAAGGGTTTTTGAAAAAATACCTGATTTTTAACGTTCAAAAGCGTAACTTTGCATCCCGACAGAAGAGTCGGGGATCTTTAATGATATCAAAGAAATCTCTAAGACGATTCCAGTCTACAATAATTGCATTTTTTACCCTTATAACTTTAGACTTTTTAAAGCCTTATGCCWAAAGACACCTCGATACGCTCAGTACTAATTATCGGATCAGGACCAATTATTATTGGTCAAGCTTGTGAATTTGACTATTCAGGATCGCAAGCCGCCCTATCTTTGAAGGAAGAAGGGATTGAAGTTTCGATCATCAACTCCAATCCTGCAACCATTATGACCGATAAAGTAATCGGTGATCATGTTTACCTATGGCCATTGACAGTAGATTCTATTGAGCAGATCTTACAAGAACGTAAAATAGATGCTGTACTGCCTACCATGGGTGGTCAAACGGCTTTGAATCTTTGTATTGAGGCCTCTGAACGTGGAATTTGGGAGAAATATGGCGTGCGGGTGATTGGTGTTGATGTTGCTGCAATCGAAAAAACGGAAAACCGTGAAGCCTTCCGCCAGTTAATGGTTGATATAGGCGTAGGGGTTGCAACTTCAAAAATTGCCAACTCTTTCTTAGAAGGTAAAGAAGCTGCTCAGGAGATTGGTTATCCTTTGGTAATTCGCCCTTCTTATACCCTAGGTGGTTTTGGTGGTGGTTTTGTACACAAGAAAGAAGAATTTGACCAGGCTTTAAAACGCGGACTTGAGGCTTCTCCAACACATGAGGTATTGGTAGAACAAGCTGTTTTAGGCTGGAAAGAATACGAATTGGAGTTGTTGAGGGACAGTAATGACAATGTAATCATCATCTGTTCTATTGAAAATTTCGATCCAATGGGTATTCACACAGGCGATTCGATCACTGTGGCACCTGCCATGACATTGTCTGATCGTTGCTACCAGGATATGCGTAATCAGGCGATCAAAATGATGCGCGCGATCGGAAACTTCGCAGGTGGTTGTAATGTACAGTTCTCTGTAAATCCGGATAACGACGAGATCATTGCAATCGAGATTAACCCAAGGGTTTCGCGTTCATCGGCATTGGCCAGTAAGGCTACAGGTTATCCGATTGCTAAAATAGCTGCTAAACTTGCTATAGGTTATAACCTGGATGAGCTGGAAAACCAAATTACAAAAACTACATCTGCATATTTCGAACCAACACTTGATTATGTGATTGTGAAAGTTCCCCGTTGGAACTTCGATAAATTCAAAGGAGCGAACATGGAGTTGGGCTTGCAGATGAAATCTGTAGGTGAAGTAATGGCCATCGGACGTACTTTTATTGAAGCGGTACAAAAAGCTTGTCAGAGTTTGGAAATTGGCAGAGCTGGTTTAGGTGCTGATGGTAAACATAGCCGCAGTATTGAAGAGATTATGCATGGTCTTGAGCATCCAAGCTGGAATCGTTTGTTCCTGATTAAAGATGCCATGAGTATGGGTGTACCATTAGAGTCAATCCGTAAAGTTACACGTATTGATAAATGGTTCTTGTCACAAATACATGAATTGGTTCAGCTGGAAACAGAATTGAAACGTTATTCGCTAAATAATATTCCTAAAGATTTCTTCTTTACTTTAAAGCAGAAAGGTTTCTCTGATATTCAGATTGCTTATCTGCTAGGAAATGTAACTGAAGACGAAGTTTATGAGCGCAGGAAGTCATTAGGCATCAAACGTGTTTATAAAATGGTGGATACTTGTGCTGCTGAGTTTGCTGCACAAACACCTTATTACTACTCTACTTTTGAAGAAGAGAATGAATCCCTTCGTTCAGATAAAAAGAAAGTAATTGTATTGGGATCTGGTCCTAACCGTATTGGTCAGGGTATAGAATTCGATTACTCTTGTGTGCATGGTTTGCTCGCCGCGAAAGAGAGTGGCTTTGAAGCAATCATGATCAATTGTAACCCTGAGACGGTGTCTACAGACTTTAATATGGCTGATAAGCTATACTTTGAGCCGGTATTCTGGGAGCATGTACGTGAAATCATCGAGTTGGAGGATCCAGTAGGTGTTATTGTTCAATTGGGTGGTCAGACAGCCTTAAAAATGGCTGAGAAGCTCCAGGAAAACGGCATAAAGATCATTGGCACTTCTTATAACGATATGGATGTTGCTGAAGACAGGGGACGTTTCTCTGACTTGCTCAAAGAATTAGACATTCCGTATCCAAAATATGGTGTTGCAGAAAATGCTGAAGAAGCAATAGTTGTAGCAAATGAAGTGGGGTATCCGGTATTGGTTAGACCAAGTTATGTATTGGGTGGACAGGGGATGAGCATCGTGATCAACGATGAAGATCTTGAAAAGGCCGTTGTTAAATTATTAGGTGACCTTCCGGGTAACCGCGTACTGATTGACCACTTCCTGGACAGAGCGGAAGAAACCGAATCGGATTCGATCAGTGATGGCGAAGATGTTCATATTGTTGGATTGATGGAGCATATCGAGCCGGCTGGTATTCACTCTGGAGACTCTAGTGCTGTATTGCCACCTTTCAGTTTGTCTGAAAAGGTAATGAACGACATGGAGACTTACTCTAAAAAGATTGCGAGAGCCTTAAATGTAATCGGTTTGTTAAACATTCAGTTTGCAGTTAAAGACGAAAAAGTATATGTAATTGAAGCCAATCCAAGAGCGTCGAGAACTGTTCCTTTCATTGCTAAGGCTTATGATGTTCCTTACATCAACATTGCTGCTAAAGTGATGCTAGGTGTGAATAAACTGAAAGATTTTACCATCGAGCGTAAATTGGAAGGTTATGCGATTAAAGAGCCTGTTTTCTCTTTCTACAAATTCCCTGAGGTAACTAAAGAATTGGGACCGGAAATGAAGTCGACAGGGGAGTCCATCAGATTTATCAAAGACACTGAAGATCCTTACTTCAGACAGCTTGTTAAAGAAAAATCAATGTATTTATCTAAATAATATAAAGTCCCGAAAGGGACTTTTTTTATTAACTCCTTTTTTATTCTTTCCCCCAAATTCTAGTGTTAAGATCCAGTTCGCTAATAATTGCATACATAAAGCGAACGATGCTTAGGTCTTCATCTAATGATTTGGTGGTAAGCAGGCTTTTAAATACCGGAGGTTCAAAGTAATCCTTTTCTAAAGGGAAAGCTATGTAAACGTAAGAACCAATAAAAGATACAGAGATTGTAGCAGCGCTTTTGTCGTTTAGCTCGCATAATCTTTCCATCATTGCAGGAGTAAGAATATATCTGGCTTCTACCTGATCAGTTGAATAGGTAACAAAGGCCTTGTTAAATTCAATATTTTCCAGCTTTACAAGCTGTTTACTTGATGAGGAGAAGATCGGCATTTTATCGGATATCCAGGCGCCCAGCGCGCTTCCCATATCCTTTGGCTTAACTACTGTTAGGCCATTAAAATGTTTGTTGAAATCGGCACAAAATACGATTCCCTTTAAGATGGTGTGCCAATGCTCTTGTCGTCCGTTTTTTGTTTGTGTCTCGGTTTTGTATTCTGCATGAACTTCAGAAAAAGAGAACCTTGTTTTTCCTGCATTGCCATAAATTTGATCCTGACTCCTATATCTATCCGGGCGTTGAGTGAATAGCTGAGAATTAATGAAATCGCTTTCCGGTAACCCATACTTATATTCGATCTCTAAACTTGGATCTATGGACTTTAATACCGTAGCTACCACTCTTTGCTTAAATTCATGCCTATAGTCATTAAACTTTTGGCTGGAATTACTGAAAAGAACAATAGAAGTAATTATGGATGCGCCGCCACTTATGGCTCCCGCAATCATGAGGCTCCCAAGTAAAACGCCGATTGCTATAAGTATTACTCCACCTGCAAGAAACAGGTAGGCCTTTGTTTTTATATCGGAAACCTTTTTTCTCTGTATTTCGAGTTCATTAAGTATGATTTGTAAAGAGGCCCCTGTTGCAGTTTCTTCTGCCATTAGTTATTAAAAAGATCTTTTGCACTTATATTTTTTCGTTCTTCCTCTGTGTTTGCCAGTACAGCAATTGGCTGATAGTTCATCATTCCGGCAAAAATGCTTCCCGGGAACATCATAATTGCATTGTTGTAATCGGTAACTGAGGAATTGTAAGCTCTTCTTGCGGCTGCAATTTGTTCTTCGCTCTCTGTCCAGGTGCTTTGTAGGTTCAGGAAATTCTGGTTTGCTTTCAGATCCGGATAATTCTCTACGTTTACCATTAAGCCTTTAACGCTTGAGCCAAGTTGCTTATCCAGGTCTAATCTTTCCTCATTACTTAAGTTTGGGCTCGCGGCTTTGGCACGCAATTCTACCACTTTGGTTAACAGATCTCCTTCATACTGCATATACTGTTTTACAGTCTCAATTAAGTTTGGAAGTAAATCAAATCGTTTTTTAAGCATGGCGTCAATTGCAGAAAAAGCATTGGCTACCTGGTTCTTTTTGCCGATCAGCGAATTGTATATGCCGATTCCAAAAATTAGTAGCACAGCGATGATAATAGCGGCAATAATCATTATGATAAGGGTTAAGAGGTTAATTAATATTTAAATATATTAAAATTTAACATGCTCAAGCTAAAATTATTTACGAAAAAAATGGAATAAATAACCCTGTCTCGGAGAAGACAGGGTTTAATCAATCAATATTAAAAAGGAGAACCTTTTTAATTATTCTAAAAGTACAATTCCTTTGGCTTAAAATGAAAAAATCCTCGCTATCTTACGATAACGAGGATAATCATCCCTATTGTTTATTACCATTCATAAATGACTGATAACATGTAGGTAATTGCAATTAGTAGGCCAATCTGTTATATGTCTTCTTTTTTAAGGGTAACTGCCTTATATATAGCGGTATGTGTGATTTTACTGAAAATGTGCCAAATTTTTTAGAGGGAAAGAATATCCCCAATGTGTAGAAACTAAATGGCAAATATACACGGCAGTTCCACGCTTGGTTACCCAAATAGCAATGAAAATACGTCTTCAATCTTCCTTACAGGGGTCAATTCAATTTTAAATCGATCAAGAATAAGACCCTTTAAATTATAGTTAGAAATAAAGATCCGTTCAAACCCAAGCTTCTCTGCCTCAAGGATGCGTTGTTCAATTCGGTTAACTGCTCTGATCTCTCCTGATARACCAACTTCTGCTGCGAAACAGATTTTAGAAGATATAGCTATATCTTCATGCGAGGAGATTATTGCAACCATAATGGCCAGGTCAATTGCCGGATCTTCAACTTTAATTCCACCGGCTATGTTTAAGAAAACATCACGGGTACTTAATCTAAAACCACACCTTTTTTCGAGTACGGCAAGAAGCATGTTCATTCTTTTAGTATCAAAGCCATTTGCAGATCGCTGAGGAGTTCCATAGGCTGCGGCACTAACCAATGCCTGTGTTTCGATTAACATTGGTCTTGCGCCTTCTAAGGTGGCCGAAATTGCGATTCCGCTCATTTCTTCATCACGTTGTGATAACAGAATTTCGGAAGGATTGGAAACTTGCCGCAAACCCGTACTGTGCATTGCGTAAATTCCTAGTTCGGCAGCGGCCCCGAAACGATTCTTGATAGAGCGCAAAATTCTATATACATGATGCCTGTCGCCCTCAAACTGCAAAACGGTATCAACCATATGTTCCAGAATTTTTGGTCCGGCAATGGTGCCGTCTTTGGTAATATGGCCAATTAAAAATACAGGGGTGTCAGTTTCCTTTGCAAACCGGAGTAATTCTGCAGTGCACTCTCTTACCTGAGATACACTTCCAGGGGTTGAATCAATATTGGCCGAGTGAAGTGTTTGTATAGAATCAACAATGATAATATTTGGTTCAAGCGTTTCAATTTGTTTAAAAATATTTTGAGTAGAGGTTTCAGTTAGAATGTAGCAATCAGCTTTAGGTGTGGTAGTAATGCGCTCAGCCCTCATTTTAATTTGCTGTTCGCTTTCTTCTCCGGAAACATATAGAATCTTTTTGCCAGAGATATTTAAGGCCAGCTGCAGCATCAGGGTAGATTTACCGATTCCTGGTTCACCTCCAATCAGTATTACAGAGCCGGCAACTAAACCTCCACCCAAAACCCTGTCGAGCTCAAGATCACCTGTTAAAGTTCTTTCTTCGCTTATCGATTGGATGTCATCAACTTTGGATGGTTTATTTAAGCGTTGGATGCCGGTGGATGTTTTCCAGGAAGGTACCTTAGTGCTTGTTTTCTCTATGATTTCTTCGACGAAGGTATTCCATTCATTGCATGAAGGACATCTCCCTAGCCATTTCGCTGATTCATACCCACAACTTTGGCAGAAATATGCTGATTTAGTTTTAGCCAATTGATTACAATTTAATTCTACTAATTTATGCTTAATTCTATTAAAACAAACAGGCCCGATCTCTAAGAAATCGGGCCTGTTTAGTTAATAAGTTAATTTTTACAATTTAATTTCTTCGTCTTTTGAAGAAAGAAAGTGAAACTCAGTCAAATTATAAGACGAGACTGATCTGATTTTAATTCGTTGTCCGAATTTAAAAAACCATTTCCACTGTAAAGAGATAAAGCCCTTTTTAATGAAAGCTTCAATATACGGGTGTACACAAAGCGTAATATTTTTTTCGTTTTGCTCCTGCAAAATATAGGTCAGGTTATTTTCAATGTCATCCATTAAAACAATACTGGCCTTAATTTCCCCCGTACCGTCACAGGTAGGGCATTTCTCACTGGTTACAATGTTCATTTCGGGCCTTACACGCTGACGTGTGATCTGAACAAGGCCAAACTTACTTGGCGGCAATATGGTGTGCTTAGCACGATCCAGTAACATCAGATCCTTAAGATAGTCGAACAACATTTTACGGTTAACAGGCTTGTGCATATCGATAAAATCGATTACTACAATACCACCCATATCCCTTAAACGAAGTTGGCGGGCAATCTCCTTGGCGGCTTCTTTATTCACCTGCAAGGCATTGTCTTCCTGATTCTCTTTGCTGGCTGTTCTGTTTCCGCTGTTTACATCAATAACATGAAGCGCTTCAGTATGTTCAACAACAAGGTAGGCTCCTCCAGCTAAGTTTACTGTTTTACCAAAAGAGTTCTTGATTTGTTTCTCAATGCCGAAATGCTCAAAAATAGGTTCTTTATGTTTGTACAGTTTCACGATCTTTTCCATTTCCGGAGAGATTTCGTGAACATAGGAACGAATATCTTCAAACAGGCTATTGTCGCTTACATAAACATTTGTAAAGTCAGTGCTTAAAATATCACGGATCAATGTTGATGTCCGATCCATTTCTCCCCAAACTCGTTTAGAAGGTTCTGCATCAGGAAGCTTTTTAATAAAGCTTTCCCATTTAGCTACAGAATCCAAAAGGTCTTTTTGAAGTTCTGCAACTCCTTTTCCTTCAGAAACGGTTCTGATAATTACTCCAAAATTTTTAGGTTTAATACTTTCAATAATCTTTTTTAAACGATTACGTTCGGTATTGCTTTTAATCTTTTTTGAAATAGAGATTACATTAGAGAAAGGAACTAATACAATATATCTGCCAGCTATTGAAAGGTCTGAACTTAAACGAGGACCTTTAGTTGAAATTGGCTCTTTTGCTATCTGAACAGGTAAAACAAGATTCTTGCTTACTACTTCCGATATTTTGCCTGCTTTGTTAATGTCTCCCTCTAGCTTGAAATTATCCAGTAAAGTGCCATTAACAGAGCCATTACGCTTGATTTTAGTTAGCTTAATTAAAGATTGGACTTGAGGACCAAGATCAAAATAATGCAGAAATGCATCTTTTTCATAACCAACATCTACGAACGCAGCATTTAGACCCGGCATGATTTTTTTGATGCGGCCTAAATAAATGTCGCCAACGGCGTAATTGTTGTTGATCTGTTCTTTATGAAGTTCTACAAGTTGTTTGTCTTCAACTAAAGCTATGGTTACTCCCAGTGGAGAGGAATCTATAATTAATTCTTTTACCAAAAGCTACAGATTTTAAGGCATTAAATGCCTTATTAACACATGGACAAATAAAAAAAACATTGCAACGAAAAATAAGGCTAAGATCTTGTCGTAGCCTTATTTTCTATGCAAAACATTAAGAAAAATTATTTTTTCTTATGTCTGTTTTTTCTTAAACGTTTTTTGCGTTTGTGGGTAGCCATTTTATGTCTTTTTCTTTTTTTACCGCTTGGCATAATCTTGAATTTTAAATATTTTTTTTAATCTGTTTATTAATTTTTACTCTTTAGCTCCAATACTTTATCATCAATGAATTTAGATAATTTGGGATTGGCGGCTAGCTTTTTACTCTTAAGATAAGCATCAATAGCATCTGCATTTTTACCAAGGCTTTCGTAAGCTGTGGCTAAATAGAAGTACGCATCGGGAGTAGGCTTAATGGCGATAATGTTGTTAAATCTGGTTATGGCTTTATCAAACTGGCCAGATTTAATTGCGAATGTACCTAAACTCATATTCGCTTTCAAATTCTTTGGGTCTTTTTTTACCACATCCATCAATAACGCAATACCTTTCATTGGCATTCCCATTCCATTAACAATGGTAATTCCCAGGCCTGTCTTAGCATCAGCACTTGTTGAGTCAATACTTACGGCATTAGTATAAGCAGCATTTGCTCTTTGTAATAATGCAGGTTGTAATATACTGTCTCTTGAGTTGTCAAATGCCTTTAAAAAACGGTCTCCGGTAATTAACCAGCTGGCTAATGTTTTCTCTTGATTGGCTATAATCTCAAGGTATAAAGCGCTTGGTGCACTTTGATCAACATCATCCCACTTTTGCGCAAGCACTTTAGCGGCCGTAACCTTATCGGTAGAAGCTTTATATGTGCTCTCAAGTGAAGTAATTTCAGCGGCAAAGTTTGGACTGATCAGGGTTTTACCAGAAGCCGAAACTTCTTCCAAACTAATTGGCTGAGGGGTTTCCGATGTCATCTGCCCTGCGGCTGGAACATTCGTTGTCTRCTCTTTTGGCTTAACTAAACCTTTAATATCCCTTGTAAACAAAAAAGCTCCAAGCAATACTATTGCTCCAATTATGATAATTTGTCTTGAACGGATATTGTTTAGCATAAGTTGATTAAGCTTCTACGCTTACTTTTTTAGAGTTGTTTTTTACTTTGTCAACAAACACTTTTGCTGGTTTGAAACTTGGTACAAAATGCTCTGGGATAATAATTGCAGTGTTTTTAGAAATATTTCTCGCAGTTTTTTGCGCTCTCTTTTTTACAACAAAACTACCAAAACCTCTAACATATACATTCTCTCCTCCGATCATACTGTTCTTGATCACTTTGAAAAATGCCTCAACGGTTTCTTGTACATCTACCTTTTCAATTCCTGTTTTTGTTGATATTTCTGAAATAATATCTGCCTTAGTCATATTCTATTATTTATTTATAGTGTATTATATACTTTATAAGTGTTTTGGGGTTGCAAAAGTATTGCTTTTTAATGAGATAGGAAAATAAAAGATGATTTATTTGTTTCATATTGTATCAGAGAATTGCAAGTTTTGCCGAAAACAAATTAATAACGCCGTATTTTTGCGTCTATGGCTTTTCAAACAGAAATAGTAAAATGGTATTTAAATCATAAAAGAGACTTACCATGGCGGGGTACAACGGATGCTTATGTGATCTGGCTTTCAGAAATTATATTGCAACAAACCAGGGTAGAACAAGGATTGCCTTATTTTAATAGATTTTTAGAAAATTACCCAACAGTTACTGCGTTTGCTGCAGCTACAGAAACACAGATACTTAAACTATGGCAGGGGTTGGGTTATTATTCAAGAGGAAGAAACATGCTTTATACTGCCAAGCAGATCCAGGAAGTTTATGATGGGAAATTCCCTACAAAGTATGATGATCTAATTCGCTTGAAAGGAATAGGGGATTATACCGCTGCAGCCATTTCATCGTTTTCTTCGAATGAGATGAAAGCAGTTCTGGATGGCAACGTGTTTAGAGTATTGTCGAGATATTTTGGAATTGAAACCCCAATAAACAGTCCTGCCGGGAAAAAGCAATTCATAGAGTTGGCACAAAATCTAATAGCCGGACAAGAACCTTCTGTATACAACCAGGCCATTATGGAGTTTGGAGCGTTGCATTGCAAGCCTAAATCTCCTGCCTGCGAATCCTGCCCTGTTCAATCTGATTGTTTTGCCAGGAAAAATGATCTTGTAAATATGCTTCCTGTTAAAGAGAAAAAACTTAAAAAACGCACTCGTTATTTTAACTATCTGGTATGTTTTAATGGAGATGAAATCCTGGTAAACAAAAGGAATCCTGGAGACATCTGGCAGGAGCTGTATGATTTTCCTTTAATAGAAACTGACGACAATTACCTGGAAGCACAAGAACAATTCCTGACCATATTGAAGAATAATTTTGGCGACACCTGTACAATTACGCCATTAGAGCAGAAAAAACATTTATTGACCCACCAAACTATATATGTTCAATTTTTTGCTTTAGATAATTATATCATTAACTTTAATCAGAATGCAGAAATAAAATGGGTTTCATTAAGCGAGCTGGACGAATTGCCACAACCTAAAGTGATAACAAATTTTATAAGCTCTTATTCCGTAAATTAGATAAATCAGAATTCATGTCAGGTATTAACAAAGTTATTTTAGTAGGACATTTAGGAAAAGATCCTGAAGTCAGACATTTAGATGGAGGTGTAACCGTAGCAAGTTTCCCATTGGCAACATCAGAGACGTATAACAAAGATGGCAAAAGAATAGAGCAAACAGAGTGGCATAATATTGTTTTGTGGAGAGGTTTAGCAGAAGTAGCCTCAAAGTATTTGCAAAAGGGCAAACTGGTGTATATTGAAGGTAAGCTTCGTACCCGCTCTTTTGAAGACAAAGAGCGAGTAAAGAAGTATGTTACAGAAGTAGTTGCAGAGAATTTTACAATTCTGGGCAGAAAGAGTGATTTTGAACAAACCCCATCTACGGGCGAGAATAGTACGCCAAAAAGCGAAACGGATTACATTGATCCAAGCGACGCTTCAGGTGATTTGCCTTTCTAACTAAATATAAAGAACTAAATCTGTTACTCCACAGTAACAGATTTAGCCAGATTTCTCGGTTGGTCTACATTGCAGCCTCTTAATACTGCGATATGATAAGATAGCAATTGAAGCGGTATTGTGGCCAGTAATGGTAAGAATGCCTCACTGGCATCAGGTATCTCTATACAATAATCTACCATTTTTCTAACCTCAACATCTCCCTCGGTGACTATCGCCAAGACAATTCCTTTTCTGGCCTTCACTTCCTGGATATTGCTGATTACTTTCTCGTAAGATGAATTTTTAGTGGCGATAACAACTACTGGCATTTCCTCGTCTATAAGCGCTATGGGGCCGTGTTTCATCTCGGCGGCCGGATATCCCTCGGCATGGATGTAAGAGATCTCCTTGAGCTTTAAAGCTCCTTCCAGCGCTACAGGGAAACCACTTCCCCTGCCAAGGAATAGGCAATTTCTTGAATCCTTAAATTTCTCGGCAATTTCTTTTATAAGATCATTAGATTCAAGCGCCACTTGTATTTTATCTGGGATGCAATCTAACTCGGTAAGTAGTTCAACCAATTTTGAATTGGTAAGCGTACCTTTTTGCTGAGCCATATAAAAAGCCATTAAAGTAAGCACCGTAACCTGAGCAGTAAAGGCTTTGGTTGAAGCAACTCCAATTTCAGGTCCGGCATGTGTATAAACACCGGCATGTGTTAATCGTGGTATGGAGGCGCCCACAACGTTACATACACCAAAAATCGTCGCACCCCTCTCTTTGGCCATTTCAATTGCGGCCATTGTATCTGCTGTTTCTCCAGATTGAGAAATGGCAATCACGATGTCTTTTTCAGTAATTATTGGATTTCTGTATCTAAATTCTGATGCATATTCCACTTCTACAGGGATTCTTGCATATTCTTCAATCAAATACTCACCTACAAGACCAGCATGCCATGAAGTGCCACAGGCAACAATAATTATACGATCAATATTTTTTAGCTTGTCGGCATATTCTTTTATTCCGCCCAGTTGTACTTTACCTTCGTTTGGATAGATACGGCCTCTCATACAATCTCTGATTGAGCGCGACTGCTCAAAGATCTCTTTTAGCATGAAATGTTCATACCCACCTTTTTCGAGCATCTCAAGTTTTAACTCGAGCTCTTGAACATAAGGTGTTTGTACTACATTATCCAGGCGTTTTATCAATAACTCATCGCGTTTAATAAATGCAATTTCATTATCGTTCAGGTAGATCACATTTTTGGTGTACTCAACAATAGGCGTGGCATCCGAAGCAATAAAGTATTCTCCATCGCCAACTCCTATAACCATTGGACTTCCTTTTCTTGCAGCGATCAGTTGATCTGGATGCTCCTCGTCCATCAAAACAATTGCGTAAGCTCCACTAACCTCACGTAAGGCCAGTCGAACAGCTTCCAGCAGATCTATCTTTTCGTTTTTATAAATTTCTTCAATTAAGTGTACCAGAACTTCGGTATCGGTATCACTTTTAAAGTCGTGGCCCCTGGTTATTAGCTCTTCTTTGAGTGTAGCATAGTTCTCAATAATCCCGTTGTGAATTATAGTAAGCTTGCCATTGTTGGATGTATGGGGGTGCGAGTTTCTATCGGAAGGGGCTCCATGGGTAGCCCATCTGGTATGGCCAATTCCCGCTGTGCCAGATAAATTCTTACCTGCAGCAAAGTTCTCCAGTTCTGTAACCTTTCCTGCCTTTTTATAGATGTTTAATCCATCATCAGAAATAAGCGCAATACCAGCACTGTCGTATCCGCGGTATTCTAATCTTTTTAGTCCTTTAATAACTATTGGCCACGCTTCTCTGTGACCGATATAACCAACTATTCCACACATACATACTGGGTTTAAAAAATATATCCTCCGAAATTAATGATCTCGGAGGATATAAACACAATAGTGTATAAATAAATTTAGCTAGTCAATTCTGGTATAATAGATGTTTAACTTAATACCTTTTTCGCCCGTAGCCGGGGTTGCAGTGTTTATGATTGACCTTGCACCGGAAGTTAAAGAAGGGAAAACATTGTACTCAGTAAGTGAGCTAGGTGCCAGGTAAGTACCATAATCGACAGTCTTGTTGTCAATCAGAGCTTGCAGGTAACTAGTTACTGTAAATATATATCTTTTGTTAACCGTGTCATAGAATCCACCAAATGCTGCTTCAGAGCCTGCATAGGTAGCGGGCGGTGTCGGATTGGCTTGTGTAGGGCCTTCGTTGTCAGGAATATTTGCTCTCTGACCGGCTATATCAAGTCTGTAAAGAGATAGCCGCTGAGCAGCATTCCATGGCGATACATCTGTTCCGCTTTTAAGATTAACAACCAATTCTGCCCTGTTAATTACTACACGTGCATCTGCATTTCCAGCCTTTACCTTGTCTACAAAAGCTTTTAGATCAGGGAAAGAAATTTTATTCCTTACGCCAGAAAGTGCTTGCAAATATGTAACGTCAAAAGATGCCGTTGGCGCATCTAATTGTGCTTTAACAGGTGTTCCGGTGTAATCATGCTTAACCGTTGCCGCAATAGGGCCTGAACTTGATGAAATAGGGAAATTAACGGCTACAGTATCTTTCTCTACAACACTTGTTCCTACCTGTTTTTTGTAATAAATTTGAAGATTAGCATCAGTTCCGCCAAAATTAATAAACATTACACCTCCAGGGCCACTTGATGAGGTCTTGTTAACACTTACCTGCAGACCTTTAAATACTGCTGAGAATTTAGTGTTTGTTGCTCTTAGTGCTGAATCTACATTTAAAATGTGTTCCTGAATAAATGAATTACTAAGCTTTATCCTTAATTGAGGAACAACAGCCTTAAGCGTATCAGGTTTTCCTGTTACGATATCAGTAATTTTAAAAGGTGTTTTTGGCTTTATCTTAGTGGTAAGAGAGCCTACCACCTCAGTTTCTACAGGCCATACTTTGTTGCTTAAAAAGACCTTTTGCAAAGAGAGGTCATCTTTAAGCTGGTGCACATTAAGGCTATAAACCGAAGTTGTTGTATCACCATAAAATTGAGTTGAGTAAGGCAAAACGAGTACTGCCGAATCTACAGTTGGTATTCCTCCAAAGCTATAACTAGTTGAAGGAAGGCTTACCGTCATAGAAAGGCTTGCTTCGGTAGTTCCAAAAGTAGCATCTCCGGTAATGTAACCCAAAGGATGTCTTGCCAATCCAATTGATGCAGTAGCTGAATCAAGAACAGTTTTGGAATCAACCAGAACGGTATTGTCTAAAATACCTTTAATAGGAGAGTCGCCATCAGGTGTAAGGCCGATAGTATTGGCATCTTTACAAGATGCAAAAAGAAAAAGACCTATCAACAGGGTCAATAAGTCTAGTTTTATAAATTTCATATTTTAGAATACCTGAGTTTAAGCTATTGAAACCAATTCTTCATCCGAAATTTCTTCATATAATGAGTAGAAGTTTTCGAAATTTTCGGTTAAATTAAAAGCTAAAGTTGGCTTATTAGAATCTTTAACAAATTTTAACACATCAGCATTGATGTTTTCATCAGCTAAAACTAATGCATCAGAATACGTTACTGCTCCAATATGCAAGGCACTACAATCTGCTTTTTCAAATACTTTAGTATCCTCAACAGTCATAGAGTTCATTACTGCTTTTTTGTACAGATCAGTATTCATTGTTTCAGAGAAACAGTCCTCATAAATTGAATACACCACTTTTGAATTTTTAAAAGTAGGATCGTTTTTGTAAGTAGTTTTAATGTACGCAGGTACTAAGGATGTCATCCAGCCATGGCAATGAACGATATCTGGCGACCAGCCTAATTTTTTAACAGTTTCAAGTGCACCTTTACAGAAGAAAATTGTTCTTTCATCGTTATCAGCGTAGAACTTGTCTTCCTTATCCCTAAATACATACTTGCGTTGGAAATAATCTTCATTATCCAGAAAGTAAACTTGCATCCTTGCTGCCGGAATTGAGGCAACTTTAATGATTAACGGGTTATCATTGTCATCAATAATGATGTTCATGCCMGAAAGACGGATAACCTCGTGTAATCTGTTCCTTCTTTCATTAATGTTTCCAAACCTTGGCATTAAAATACGGATTTCAAATCCTTTATCCTGCATTGCCTGAGGTAACTGACGGGTAATTTCTGAAATCTTTGTGAGTTCAAGGAAAGGCGACATCTCGTGTGTAACAATCAGTAGCTTCGTTTTGGCCATCTCCATATTCGTAAATAAAAATTTATGTTAAAGAAAAGATTATCAAGGGGCAAAGGTAAGCAAAATAATAACATTTATCAATATAATACGCAAGATGTTTTGTTGGGAATAGATAAATAACCAACTTTGCCCCCTGAAATTTTATAAGCTGGTTTGGAAGTACTAAATACTATTGCGGCGTTAAAGTCGTTGCTTGGCCCAATTAAATTGGCCCAGCAGAAAATTGCTTTAGTGCCAACTATGGGTGCGCTGCATAAAGGTCATGTATCATTAATAAAGATGGCCCAAAAGCAGGCTGATATAGTGGTTTGCAGTATTTTTGTGAACCCTACCCAATTTACGGACCCTAAAGATTTAGAGAGATATCCGCGCCCGCTAGAGCATGATATGGCCATGCTTAAAGACGCCGGATGTGATGTGGTATTCATGCCTTCGGTAAAGGAGATGTATCCGACTGAAGAGAAATGGCATATTGATCTGGGCCCTGCCGAATTTCTTTTAGAGGGTGAATTTAGAAAAGGTCATTATCAAGGGGTTACCCAAATTGTAAAAAAACTGTTTGATGCTGTAAGCCCGGATGTCGCGTTTTTTGGACAAAAGGACTACCAGCAGGTGCTGATGATCCAAAACATGGTTGCCTACTTCAACCTTCCTGTTCAAATCATTTCTTGTCCGATTATAAGAGAAGACGATGGGCTTGCCATGAGTTCAAGAAATATACACCTTAGTGCTGCCGACAGAAAAAATGCGTTGGTATTAAGCAAGGCGCTTACCTACGTAAGTGATAATTTCAAGAATAAAAGCATTCCCGAGCTTTTAGAAAAGGCTAAACAGTTAATTGAAGAAACGCCCGGAGTTGAGCTCGACTATTTTACAATTGCCGATGGAAAAACATTACTTCCTGAGACAAACAAAAATGATCAGAATATTATAGCTCTTGTAGCTGCCAAAGTAGGGCAAACAAGGCTTATCGATAATATGATACTTAGCTGAAAAACGGGAAATCATTCATTCAGAAACTTTATCTAACTTTGCATTATGATTATCGAGATATTAAAATCGAAGATCCACCGTGTTAAAGTAACACAGGCAGAACTGAATTATGTTGGAAGTATTACCATTGATGAAGATCTAATGGATGCTGCCCAAATTATTGCAAACGAGAAAGTGCAGATCGTAAACAACAATAACGGTGAGCGTTTTGAAACCTATGTAATAAAAGGCGAAAGAGGAACAGGAACCATTTGTTTAAATGGAGCTACAGCCCGTAAAGTTCAGGTGGGTGATATTCTTATCATCATGTCTTACGGATCTTTACCAATAGAAGAAGCGAAAAAATATCACCCGATATTGGTTTTTCCTGATGATAATAACCATTTGCTAAAATAGGCTGTAATTACACTATAAAAAATAATACTATGCTACCATAGTAATTTGGTTGAGAAATACTAAATTTGGCTGTACGTATTTTTTTATTATATATAATTATGCTATTTCAACTAAGTGAAGAACAATTGATGATTCAGCAGGCGGCAAGGGATTTTGCACAAAATGAACTTAAGCCTGGAGTTATTGAAAGAGATGAACACCAGAAATTTCCGGCAGAACAAGTGAAAAAGCTTGGCGAGCTGGGGTTTTTAGGGATGATGGTTTCAGAAAAATACAACGGTAGCGGTATGGATGCAGTTTCATACGTGCTGGTAATGGAAGAACTGTCTAAAGTAGATGCATCGGCATCTGTAGTTGTTTCTGTAAATAATTCTTTGGTATGTTACGGTTTAGAAGCGTTCGGTTCTGAGGCACAAAAAGAAAAATATTTAAAGCCTTTGGCATCCGGCGAAAAGATCGGAGCCTTTTGTTTATCGGAGCCAGAAGCAGGTTCTGATGCAACATCGCAACAAACAACCGCAGAAGATAAAGGCGATTATTACCTGCTAAATGGCACCAAGAATTGGATTACCAATGGTAGTACGGCCTCAACATACCTCGTAATTGCGCAAACAAATAAGGCATTAAAACATAAAGGGATAAATGCATTTATAGTAGAAAAGGGTATGGAAGGTTTTACGGTTGGCCCAAAAGAAAACAAATTGGGCATCCGTGGTTCTGATACACATTCTCTAATGTTTAACGACGTTAAAGTGCCAAAAGAGAATAGAATTGGTGAAGATGGGTTTGGATTTAAGTTTGCCATGAAAACGCTGGAGGGAGGCCGAATTGGCATTGCAGCACAGGCGCTTGGCATTGCAGCCGGAGCATATGAGCTGGCGTTAAGCTACGCTAAACAACGTAAATCGTTTGGTAAGCCCATTGCAGAACATCAGGCAATAGCTTTTAAGCTTGCAGATATGGCCACCAGCATAGAAGCAGCAAGAATGTTGGTTTATAAAGCGGCATGGTTAAAAGACCAGGGGCAACCCTACACGCTTGCTGGCTCAATGGCTAAGCTGTATGCTTCAAAAGTAGCCATGGATGTAACGGTAGAGGCTGTTCAGATACACGGCGGTTATGGATTCGTAAAAGAGTATCATGTTGAGCGATTGATGCGTGACGCTAAGATCACCCAGATTTACGAAGGAACTTCTGAAATTCAAAAAATGGTAATCTCCAGAGAGATTATCCGTTAAATAATCGTAATCATTATCTTTGTTTTTATAAGCTTATTGAGTTTATAAAAATAAAGAAATATGCCCGAAATTCTCCTTTTATGCGTTATGTTAATCCCGCAAATTGTGGCTGGGATACTTGCGAAAAGTATGGGCAGGAAGTTTTGGTTCTGGTTTCTTATCTCCTTCCTTATTCCTATCATTTCATTAATAGTACTGTTGTTTTTAGAAGATAAAAGTGAGCAAAGCGGATATGAACTAGCCGACCACGTAAAAGAAAAAAATTAAAAAAAAATATAAATCAATATTAAAGCATGAAAGAGTCAAACTCATTGAATCAGGTAGCCGAATTTCACAGAACATTTAAGCACCCTATAGAGAATTCGCCAATTATTCCATCAAAACAAAGAAGTGACTTAAGGGTTTCGTTGCTGGTTGAAGAGGTGAAGGAATTGCAACAAGCAATTGAAGACAATAACCTGGTTGAGGTGGCAGATGCTTTATGCGATATACAGTATGTTTTAGCCGGTGCTATTTTAGAATTCGGACTTGCAGATAAGTTTAAAGATCTCTTTGATGAAGTGCACCGTTCAAATATGAGCAAGGCATGTAAGTCTGAAGAAGAAGCTAACCAAACAATAGCCCATTATAAGGCTAAAGATGATAGTGATTCCTATTTTAAAGAGGAAGATTCGTTGTTTTTAGTGTACAGAACTAAAGATAACAAGACATTGAAATCTATAAATTACTCTCCTGCTGATCTTCAAAGCATTCTTTAGAGAATTTAAAAAGAGTGTCTAAAAAGGTTTGATCCTGAAATGAATTCAGGATGACGATCTTACCTTTTTGGACACTCTTTTTTGAATTTAATCCTTGTCAGAACCTGCAATAGCTCCAAATATTGCTTTAATCAACGCAATTACTATAGCTAAAATTGCTGCTGCCCAAAATCCGGTAGTATTAAAACCAGCCATCAGGTAATCAACTAATAATATCATTAAAACAGTGATGATGAATGACATCAATCCTAATGTAAGGAAGTTGATTGGGAATGTGAAAAGGCGCAAAATAAAACCAATTGTGGCATTTGCCAGCGCAATTAATATGGCCGCAATAATTGCAGCTCCATAACCATCTACCTGTACCCCTGGTACAATTTTGGCCCCCAGAAATACTGCAAGACCCATTAATAAAATTTCCACAATTAGTTTCATAAAGCTTAATTTAGTGTTATGGTTAAAATTTTTGTTAGGATATTGATGGCATTTTGCGCCATTTCACCTGTTTGTTCGTGTACATCAACAAATAGTAAGCCACTTTTGATAGGTTTTTCGGCCGACAGTTCATCTATTGTGTTTGGTAATATAGACCAACCAGGGCTTTTGCAGCTTAAAAATGCACCAGCTGCCGACTCTGTTTTTTATGATGTGGTTTCGGTTTTGCAAACACCATCTGACAAAGATACAGCTATAAAAGAAATGCCCGTTAAGGGCCAAATAAGCCTTAATGGCGAGGAAGTGGTGTTTGTTCCYGAAGAGCCATTTGTTAAAGGCAGGGACTATTTAGTTATTACGTATTTGAATGCGCGCTTTGGCAATGCCGAAGATATTATGAAGGGCAAGGTGAATTACAGTATAAAACCTTTGCAGAAATTATTAACCAGATAATAACTTCCGTGAACAAGGTGTGAAGAAACGCTAATCCTGTGAAGAAGTTGAACAGAAGTAAAAAGGGCTTTCTTTTACAAGCAGAAGTGATTGTGTTATAGCATTTTTAATTTGCAAAAATATTTCTTACATTTGCACGGTAATAGAGGTAAGAGGGGGCAAAAGTCCCCTCTTTTCTATTACTGGTGAATTGGTTATGCAGATAGAAAAAAGAGTAACAGAATTAGTAGAAGAAAAAATTTCGGACAGACCGGAGTTGTTTCTTGTTGAGGTGAAAATGCTGCCAAATAATAAACTGATTATTCATGTTGACGGCGATGAAGGAATCACTATACAGGATTGCGCAGCCATTAGCAGACATGTTGGTTTTCATTTGGAAGAGGAAAACACCATTGATAAAGCTTATAATTTAGAGGTTTCGTCTCCCGGAGTTGGTGAGCCATTGAAACTGAAAAGACAATACGATAAAAACATTGGCCGCGATTTAAGTGTAAAGCTTGCTGGCGGCGAAATAAAAGAAGGCAAATTGCTTTTTGTAGATGACAAAGGCATCACTATAGAAGCAAAAGTGAAAGAAAAAGGAAAAAAGGCGGTACTGGTAGAAACAGGAATCGACTTTAATAGTATAACAGAAACAAAGGTTTTAATTTCATTTAAATAAGAATGAGCAATATTAATTTAATCGATTCATTTCAGGAGTTCAAGGACTTTAAGAACATCGACCGCCCTACAGTGATTAGTGTGCTGGAAGAGGTATTTCGCAGTATGTTGCGTAAAAAATATGGTACTGATGAGAATTGTGACGTAATTGTTAACCCGGATAACGGAGATTTAGAGATCTGGCGTACCAGAAAAGTGATGGAAGATGGCTTTTCTGAGGACGATGATTTAGAAATTGAACTTGCCGAGGTTAAACAGTTAGATCCGGATATGGAAGTTGGCGACGATTACATTGAACAGATCACTTTAGAGAGTTTCGGAAGAAGAGCTATTTTAGCAGCCCGTCAGACACTTGTTTCAAAAGTATTGGAACTTGAAAAAGACGAAATTTTTAAAAAATATAAAGACAGGGTTGGAGAGATTGTAACCGGAGAGGTTTATCAGGTTTGGAAAAAAGAAACACTGGTTCTTGATGATGAAGGTAACGAATTAATGATGCCTAAAACTGAACAGATCCCGGCTGATTATTTCAAAAAAGGTGATACCGTTCGTGCCGTAATCCTTAAAGTGGATATGGTGAACAGCACTCCAAAAATTATTATCTCGAGAATTGCCCCTGAGTTTTTACAGCGCTTATTCGAAATCGAAGTTCCTGAGATTTTTGATGGTTTAATTACCATTAAGAAAATTGTTCGTGAACCTGGAGAAAGAGCAAAAGTTGCTGTAGAATCTTACGACGATAGAATTGATCCGGTAGGAGCTTGTGTGGGTATGAAGGGTTCTCGTATACATGGTATTGTTAGAGAGCTTAAAAATGAAAACATTGATGTAATTAACTTTACCAATAACATTTCATTATATATCACCAGAGCACTAAGCCCTGCAAAAATCACCTCTATTAAATTAGATGATGAAACAAAACATGCTTCAGTTTATTTAAAACCTGATCAGGTTTCATTGGCAATTGGTCGCGGTGGTCATAACATTAAACTTGCTGGTAAATTAACCGGTTATGAAATAGATGTATATCGTGAAGCTGGTGAAGAAGATGAGGATGTGGATATAGAAGAATTCTCGGATGAGATCGATAGCTGGATCATCGATGAGCTAAAAGCTATCGGATGTGATACTGCTAAAAGTGTGTTAGCACTTTCCGTTGATGAATTGGTTAAACGTACCGATTTGGAGGAAGAAACCATCAAGGAAGTGATGAGTATTTTGAAATCAGAATTTGAATAATACAAAAACTCACGACCTACAGATGAAATAAATAAGAATAAACGTTACTTTTGTATAAGAATTAAAGAAAAAATAGGATATCAATGTCAGACGACAAACCAATAATTTTATTTAAAGCAGTTAAGGAACTTAACGTAGGGATAGCTACGGCCGTTGAGTTCCTGGAAAAGAAAGGCTTTTCTGTTGAGAATAAACCCACTACTAAGCTCTCTCGCGACATGTATAATGCGCTGTTAAAAGAGTTTCAGGGCGATAAAATCGTAAAAGAAGAAGCCAATCAAATTGTTATTGGTAAAATTCGTCGTGATGAACCTGAAGTAACTGAGAAAGTTGCTGAGGCACCTAGAAAAAATGTTGAATTCGAAAACGAAGGCGTTTTAATTAAGAATCTTCATTCGTATACTCCTCCAGCTGAGAAGCCTAAGGAAGAAGCTCCGGCTAAACCGGCAGCGCCAGAAACTCCTGCAGATAAAGCAGAAGAAGGCTCTTTACCTGGTGTTAAAATAGTTGGAAAGATAAATCTTGATGATTTAAATTCTAAAACACGTCCGGTTAAAGCGGAGGAAGCTCCTGCTCCGGCACCAGAGCCAAAAGCTCCTGTTGCTGAAGAAGCGCCTAAGGAAGTTGTAAAAGAAGAAAAACCTGTTGAGAAAGTTGAGCAGCCGGTTGAAGAGGTAAAACAAGAAATTGTAAAACCTGTAGAAGAAGTTAAGCCAGTAGTGGTTGAACAACCTAAAGCTGTAGAGCCACCTGTAGTGAAAGCTCCAGAGCCAGTGGCGCCTAAGGTGGTACCTGTTACTCCTCCTGCACCTAAGGTTGAGAAACCTGAGGAAACGGAAGTAATTAAAGCTCGCTCTGTAAAACTTTCAGGTCCGAATATCATTGGTAAAATTGTTTTACCAACTACACCTGATCGTAAATCTCAGCCAGTAGCATCTTCGGCCGATAGCGCTGATGCGAAAAGAAAACGTAAACGTAAAAAAACTCCGGGTGGACATCCTGGACAGGGCGGCCATGGCCAACCTGCCAGTGGTGGCGGTAACCAACAAGCTGGCGGACAGTCAGGACAACAAGGACAACCGGGTCAGCAAAGACCTGCGCCTCCAGTTGGCAACAGACCGGATTTTAGAAATAACACAAACAATACAGCCAACAGGCCTAACTTTAGGAACAGCAAACCAGGAGGCCCAGGAGGTCATAGCGGTCCGAAAGAAGAACCTACGGAAAAAGAAATACAAGATCAGATTAAAGCAACACTTGCTCGTTTAAGTGGAGCAGGTAAATCTGGTAAGTTTGCTCAGCGTGCTAAATTACGTCGTCAAAAACGTGATGATGTTGCCCTTTCAGCAGATGAAGCTGCAATGGAACAAGAGTTGCAGTCAAGAGTTTTAAAGGTTACTGAGTTTGTTACGGCAAATGAATTGGCCACAATGATGGATGAGCCGGTTACAAAGATTATCGCAACTTGTATGAGTTTGGGAATGTTTGTATCGATTAACCAACGTTTGGATGCTGAAACCTTAACAATCGTTGCTGATGAGTTTGGTTACGAAATTCAATTCGTTAAACCAGATGATGAAAGTGATATTGTTATTGAAGAAGAAGATTCTGAGGAGGATTTATTGCCAAGAGCGCCTGTTGTAACCATAATGGGACACGTGGATCATGGTAAAACATCATTACTAGATTATATCCGTAAAGCGAATGTGGTTGCTGGTGAGGCGGGTGGTATTACCCAACACATTGGTGCTTACATGGTAACTACACCAACAGGTAAACAAGTTACTTTCTTAGATACACCGGGTCACGAAGCCTTTACAGCGATGCGTGCACGTGGTGCTAAGGTAGCCGATATTGCAATTATTGTTGTAGCGGCGGATGATGCTGTGATGCCTCAAACAAAAGAGGCCATCAACCATGCGCAAGCTGCCGGAGTTCCATTAGTGTTTGCCTTTACAAAAATTGACAAACCGGGTGCAAACTCAGATAAGATACGTGAGCAATTATCTATAATGAATATTCTTGTTGAGGATTGGGGTGGAAACTTCCAGTCGCAAGAGATATCTGGTAAAAGCGGTTTAAATGTAGACTTACTATTAGAGAAAGTTTTATTAGAGGCTGAGTTGTTAGACTTAAAAGCGAATCCGAATAAGCGTGCAACAGGTAGTGTAATTGAGGCGACTCTGGATAAAGGGCGTGGTATCGTTACAACGGTTCTTGTACAGGCTGGTACATTGAAAATAGGCGATCCGATTTTGGCAGGTAGTTACAGTGGACGTGTAAAAGCGTTATTTAACGAACGTGGACAAAAAGTAGATAAAGCTGGCCCATCAGTACCAGTTCAGGTATTGGGTATGCAAGGTGCACCAACTGCAGGTGATAAATTCAATGCACTTGAAAGTGAAGTTGAAGCAAGAGAAATTGCAAACAAACGTTTACAATTGATGCGTGAACAGGGTCTTCGTACTCAGAAACACATTACTCTTGATGAGATTGGCCGTCGTTTAGCGATCGGTAACTTTAAAGAGCTTAACCTGATTGTTAAAGGTGATGTGGATGGTTCAATTGAAGCACTATCTGATTCATTACTGAAACTTTCTACTGAAGAGATTCAAATTAATATCATAAGTAAAGCGGTAGGTCAGATCTCTGAATCTGATGTGTTGTTAGCTTCTGCTTCTGATGCGATCATTATAGGTTTCCAGGTTCGTCCATCATCAGGTGCGCGTAAATTGGCAGAGGCTGAGCAGATAGATATCCGCTTGTATTCTATCATCTACGATGCGATCAATGAGATCAAAGCGGCGATGGAAGGTATGTTGGCTCCAGAATTTGAAGAGAAGATCACTGCTAACGTTGAGATCAGAGATACCTTTAAAATTACTAAGGTGGGTACAATTGCCGGATGTATGGTGTTAGACGGTACAATTACACGTAACAGCAAAATCCGTATCGTTAGAGATGGTGTGGTAATTTACACAGGTGAATTGGCTTCATTGAAACGTTATAAAGATGATGTTAAAGAGGTATCTAGAGGTTACGAATGCGGATTGAATATCCAAAACTTCAACAATATTGAAGTAGGCGACATTGTTGAAGCTTACGAACAAGTAGAAGTTAAAAGGAAATTGTAATCATTAAATATATCAAATTAAAAGCGGCTTGAGTTTTTTAAGCCGCTTTTAATTTGATATTACTGTTTCTAAAACTAAAAGTCCAGTCGTTAAACTGGCTGAATTGTTGAAATTATTAAACTTTACTATTTATCATTTTTGTAAATAGAAGTCGAGTTGCGTATATGCCAAGGATGGCCATCTGTTGCAACTGCAATCGTCATTCCGCCCCCGGGAAGACCAAACCAGTCGCTGCCAGTCCATCTTCGGATTTCATAACCACCCCCGGTAGGAGCAGATCCATTTATTACACAAACGATTGGTAAACCCGAGATGTCTTTCATGTAATTACAGGCCGCGATAGAAATAGCGTTCATGCCTGATGAACCAGCTTGCACCCAAAAGTTCCCACTATGATAAAGTAACCTTCCTGTATTATCAACAATAAATGGAAATGCATTTGGCCCAGCTGGTAATGCAATTTTCTTCGCACCGATCAGGGGCAGGTAATCATCCCAGCCTGATCCATTCCACTTCATAACCTTGTTACCGTATTGATCTTTATACGTTTTACTGACAATAAATAACTTTCCAGAACTGTTTGCGGCTATATCAATCGCTTCTCCAGGTGACTGTATGGGTTCAGGGTAAACTGCCCCCCAATATATTTTCTTATCAGCCGTTATAAAGTAATATTGACCAGCTATCTGGAATTGCGGCAAATGTCTTTGAACAATCTTCTGATAGCGATGGGGATGAACTAATTAACCTGGAGCAGATTAAGCATAATTACTTTTTTAATTCAACATTATATAACAGATCAGAATTTGATTGGATTGTTAAAATTGAACTAGATTATGAGATTACAAAAGATTTTTCCTGCTATTTAAAKGGACATTATTATCAATCAATAACAGACCAGCAAAAAAAGATAATGATAATGTAGGAACCAAGATATAATAAGACATCAGCTGTGACATTCGGTCTGGCTTATTCTTTCGATTAAGTGGGTATAACATCAAGGTATGTATCTTTTTTTGACTACTGAAGGTCTGCTAAAGTTGAATCATAAGTACTTTTAAAATTACTAAGTTAGGTACAATCGTCGGATGTATGATATTCTATGGTTCACTTGCGCATAACAGCAAAATCAGATCGTTAAAGCTGGAGCGGTAACTTGCAAAAGGAGTCAACAACATTAAAACTTTTAAGATGATGTTGAAGAGTTATTGAGATTGCGAGTGTGAATGGATTTTCATAACAATTTTTTGTTAAGTAAAATATTTAAAGCCCCCTCTTAAACCTTAAAATGCTAGTCAGAATATGATTTTATAGTTATAYTTGCTTTTTGCAACTTTTAAATATAAATGTCCTTAGCCCCTATCGTTTTATTTTGTTACAATCGAACCCAGCATTTACAGAGAGTAGTAAATTCTTTGCTGGCTAATGTTGAAGCCGGCTCTAGTAATTTAATAATTTATAGTGATGGAGCAAGGCAGGCAAAAGATGAAGCGTCTGTAAATGAAGTAAGGGCATATATTCATCAGATATCCGGATTTCCGAGTATTAGGATTGTAGAGCAACCAATTAATCTTGGCCTGGCCGAAAACGTTATTAGAGGTGTTACCGAAATCGTGGCTCAGTATGGTAAAGTCATAGTTGTGGAAGATGATATGGAAGTTGCACCGTATTTCCTCAGTTTTATGAATGACGCTTTAGTGCGGTATGAGAATGATGACCGGGTTGCATGTATTTGTGGTTATCTATATCCTGTAAAGAAACAACTGCCAGATTCTTTTTTCATTTATGGCGCCGATTGTGGTGCATGGGGTACATGGAACAAGCAGTGGCAATTGTTTGAACCAGATGGTAAGAAGATATTGAATATTATTTTGCAGAATAAATGGACATGGAGGTTCAATTTTGATGGCTCTTATCCTTACATAAAAATGCTGGAAGATCAGATTGCAGGAAGAAACAATTCGTGGGCTGTACGTTGGTATGGTGCTGCATTTATAAAAAATAAACTGACCCTGTATCCGGGAAAATCATTAGCTCAGGATATTGGCTGGGACAATAGTGGTGTTCATTGCGCTTCTGATGATTCACACAATGTTGAACTTTATTTAGAGCGTATTTCGGTTAATGAAATACCTGTAGAGCATAATAAAAGGGCATATTTAGCCTTTAAAGAGTTTTTTATATCATTAAACAACTGGTCACGTTTCAAACAGATTAGAAAGCGCTTTAAGCGTTGGGTAAAGTATCGTTTTACAGGTAGGTAAGTCTACATCATAAATATGTTAAATTTTTGTACGTTATTTAATTCCATATATCTTACCCGCGGGTTAGTCATGTATAATTCACTGGCTAAACATTGTAAGGATTTTCATTTATACATATTTGCATTTGATGATGTTTCATATTCTATACTGAATGAGCTGAATCTTGAAAAAGCGACGATTATTTCGTTGGGTACTTTTGAGAATGAGGAACTTTTGTCAATAAAACCTACCCGTACAACTGCTGAGTATTGCTGGACCTGTACTCCGGCAACAGTTGAATATTGTTTGGATACTTATGAATTGCCATCGTGTACTTATATAGATGCTGATCTGCTTTTCTTTGCAGATCCAACTGTTTTATTTGACGAGCTTGGCGAAGATGATTCAGTAATTATTACCGACCATCGTTATACGCCTGAATACGACCAAACGGCTACAAGCGGTAAGTACTGTGTTCAATTTGTTTACTTTAAAAATGATAAACAAGGCAGAACTGTTTTAAAGTGGTGGAAAGATGCCTGTATAGAATGGTGTTATAATCGTTTCGAGGATAATAAGTTTGGAGATCAGAAGTATCTGGATGATTGGTGTGAGCGTTTTAAGGGGGTACATGAGCTTCAACATTTGGGCGGTGGCGTAGCACCATGGAATGCACAGCAGTATACTATATCTACTGTTGGAGATCGTTTATTTGGAAAGGTAAATGGAACGGATGAAACCTTTGATTTGATATTTTATCATTTTCATGATTTAAAATATTGTGAAAAAGACGCCTTCCACCTGGGTCATTATGAGTTGACTCATGGACATTTAACTAACATCTATAAGCCATATGTTATTGCCTTAAAGGAGGTGGAGAAAGAATTACGTTCGATTTCAAAAGACAATTTATTTCATGAAATCAAAGAAATACCGCGCATTAATAAATCATTACGAAGAATGTATAGATTCCATGTTTTTGGGCATTTAAATAATTATTATAAAACGAGATACTTAATTAAGTAATGGCATATCAAATCAGTTTAAAAACCTTTACAGATGCACGTGGCAATCTCACGGTAATTGAAAAAGTGATTCCTTTTGATGTAAAACGTATATTTTACATTTATGGAGTTGATGACTCTGTTCGTGGAGGACATAGGCATCATAAAACTATACAAGCAGCAATTTGTATTCAGGGAAGCTGTATTATAACGAATAATGATGGGGAGAAGGAAGAGGAGTTTACACTGGATACACCGGATAAATGCTTAATTCTAGAGCCCAAGGATTGGCACCAAATGAAGAATTTTACTGATGATGCTATTTTAATGGTTCTTGCTTCGGAGTATTTTGATGCAGAAGACTATATCTATGAGAATTACATATGATAGATTATGAAAATTTAAAGAAATTAAATCAGCCATTTTTTGATGCTTTCAGGGAATCATTTAATAATACTCTGGAGGGTGGCTGGTATATTTTAGGAAATAATGTAGCAGTGTTTGAAAAGGAGTTTGCTGCTTATTGTAATACGTCTTATTGTGTTGGACTGGCTTCCGGGCTTGATGCGCTTTCATTAGCGCTAAAATGTTTCGATTTCAAACCAGAAGACGAGGTTCTTGTTCCATCAAATACCTACATCGCGACAATACTGTCAATTATTCAAAATGATTTGAAACCGGTATTGGTTGAACCTGATATTGCTACATATAATAT
>NZ_JBFTNT010000016.1:0-48932 GCF_056397585.1 Pedobacter sp. 05L430
AAACGCCGATAAAAGTGAAAGCGGTAAAAACAAAGTAGCTGTAATTTATGCTGATGGAGATATTGTTGGTGGAGAAGGCTCTAATGCACAGATTGGTTCTGAGCGCCTTTCCAGAACCATCAGAAAGGCCAGATTAGATTCAAGCATCAAAGCTATTGTATTGAGGGTAAACTCACCAGGCGGCAGCGCACTTGCTTCTGATGTAATCTGGAGAGAAATTATTCTTACGAAAAAAGTTAAACCGGTAATTGCCTCATTTGGTGATGTGGCAGCATCCGGAGGTTACTATATTGCTTGTGCAGCGGATTCAATTTTTGTACAGCCAAACACAATAACTGGATCTATTGGCGTATTTGGTGTGATTCCTAATTTCCAGAAATTACTGAACTCCAAACTTGGAATTACATTTGATGGTGTTAAAACCGGAAAATATGCCGATATCATGAGTACTAACCGCCCTCTAACTGATGGCGAAAGGCTAATTATTCAAACTGATGTAAACAGAGTTTACGATACCTTTATTACTCATGTATCTGAAGGACGTAAAAAGTCTAAAGCATATATTGATAGCATTGGTGGTGGCCGTGTTTGGATAGGTACAGATGCGGTAAAAATAGGACTTGCAGATAGAACCGGAAGCTTTAATGATGCTATTGTTTCGGCAGCAAAAAAAGCAAAGGTAAAAGAGTACAGAGTAGTGGAATATCCTGAAATGATAAGCCCCCTAAAGTCATTTATGGAAAACAGTACCGATAAAGTAAAAACATATTATGCCAAGCAAGAACTTGGCGATAGCTATCCAATTTATCAGCAAATAAAATCAGCCATTTCAAAATCAGGCGTACAAACACGCATGCCATTTGAAATTAAAGTAAATTAAAAGATCTTAACTTTTATTCTTTAGAACGCATCGTCATACTTTAGAACGCACCGTCATCTCCTTTGGTTAATCAAAGGAGATGACGAAAGCCTCAAAACGACAGCCCTAAAATCAGCAGCGTCAAACAATCTTTCTTTATTGAACTTTATTCCAACCCGGATGTATCGTTAAATATGTACTATTTACCGATACTTTTTTAGGATGTACTGTAATGGCAGTAGTAAAAAAATGATCTCCTTTATTCCTTACATCAAAAGCTATCCCCTCATCCTCTGCATCATAAACAACTAAAGTATCTTTTTTAACAGTGCTCACATAAATCTCGGCCTTTTTTACATTCGGAAAAACTGCCTTTATCTCATCAAGAGATACTCCAATCCTTAAACCCTTATCAGTTCTGTAATTCGAAGCACTCACCACAATCTGCTTAACGTCTTTAGTAACCATCGTGCTATCCTTATAAGATGAATAAACCGACAGCATTCCTTTTTTGGTATCAGTTGAATCTCTGAGGTACCATATCCCCCACGCCTTTCCCATCGCGGCATCACCGTCATTTGGATTCCCTAAAATCTTAAAAACCTCTTGCATGTCTTGCCCTAAAAACACATTATCAATCGACTTGCCCGGAACAATCATCAGATCTCCGGAATACTCTGGAAATGCACCGGCAGGAAGACGGGCCTCTTTGTCCTCCTCTGTCGTCTTTTTATTTGGTTCATTGCAGCCCAAAACCAGAGCCAGCAAAAAAACACTTAAAATATTGAATTGTCTCATAGCAACATAAGGTAAAAAAACCATGCCAATAATAGTTTAATCAAAAAACCGAGCGTTTTTATTTAATTTAGCAACGATGGAATTATCCTAAAAAATAGCTCCATTACTGTTAAGGTAAAAAATAACTCAATGGAAAACAAGACCATCGCCCGTACCCTCCGTCTCCTGTCTCAATTGATGGAACTACATAATGAAAATCCTTTTAAAATAAAATCAGTGGCTAATGCCGCTTTTAAAGTAGATAAACTGCCATTTGCCATTAAAGATAAAACGCTCGAAGAAATCGCACTCATAGATGGCCTTGGCAAAAGTATATCGGCAAAAGTATGGGAGTTACTGCAGACAGGCTCCATGGTTGAACTTCAGACCATCCTGACCGAAACACCCGAAGGAATTGTAGAAATGCTGGGCATTAAAGGTATTGGCCCTAAAAAAATATCAGTTATCTGGAAAGATCTCGCTATCGAAAACATTGGCGAACTTTATTACGCCTGCAATGAAAACAGACTTATTGAAGCAAAAGGCTTTGGTCTGAAAACACAGGAAGAGATCAAGAAAGTTATTGAATTTCAGATGGCAGCACATGGCAAATTCCTGTATGCCCAGGCAGAAGGATTTGTTAACACACTATTTGGAGACCTTGCCATATGGCTTAGGGGCATCAGCGGAGAGCCGCTTTTAGGTGTTGCCGGAGCATACCGCCGCTGTCTGGAAATTATCGAAGAAATAGAACTCGTAATTGGTGCCGAGCGCATCGAAGAAGTAGTTACAAGAATATCAGAATTTGAGCCTTTACAATTTGAAGCGCAGGGCGATGATGCACTTATAGCACACAGTCCTACAGGTCTTAAAATCAAACTTTATGTGGTAGCCAAACACGATTTCTACCTCAATTGGTTTAAATTAACCGGCAATGAAAAACATGTTACCGATGTTTTAACTTTAGCAGGCAATGGCCCCTTTAATGATGAGCAATCTATTTATCAAAAAGCCGGATTAGCATTTGTTGAACCGGAGCTTAGAGAGGGATTAAATGAAATAGAATTGGCAAAGGCAAACAAACTGCCTCAGTTAATTACCTACAATGACCTAAAAGGAAGTTTACATAACCACTCTACCTGGAGTGATGGCGTGCATACCCTGGAACAGATGGCGCTTTATTGTAAAGACAACCTGCAATTAGAATACCTGGGAATTTGCGATCATTCAAAATCCGCATTTTATGCCAATGGCCTAAACGAACAACGCGTTTACGCACAGCATCAGGAAATTGAAGCATTAAATGCTAAACTTGCTCCATTTAAAATATTTAAAGGAATAGAAAGCGACATCCTTTTTGATGGTTCATTGGATTACAGCGACGACATCCTTAAAACGTTTGATTTTGTAGTTGCATCTGTACACAGCATCCTGCGTATGGACGAAGAAAAAGCTACTTCAAGATTAATAAAAGCGATAGAAAACCCATATACTACCATACTAGGACACCCTACCGGCAGATTACTGCTTAGCAGAAAAGGTTACCCAATAGATTATGCCAAAGTAATTGATGCCTGTGCTGCAAATAATGTAGTTATAGAAATCAATGCCAACCCTTTGCGCTTAGATCTGGATTGGCGCTGGCATCGCTATGCGCTTGAAAAAGGCGTTATTTTATCTATAAATCCGGATGCCCACAGAACAGAAGGCTTCCATGATATGAAGTATGGCGTGTTAGTGGGCAGAAAAGGAGGCCTGGAGGCCAAACAATGCTTAAATAGTTATTCTGTAAATGAAATAGCAGATCATTTTAAAAACAGGTTCAACAATATTTAATCATTATAAAAGCCATTATGCTTACCTTTGACCTATAATAGAGCATGCTAAAAGAAAAACTACATAATGCACATCACAATAATCCCGCTCCGGATATATTAGTTATAGGCGATCTCATGTTAGATCACTACATCTTCGGGTCGGCCACCAGATTATCACCAGAAGCACCAGTACCAATCCTAAATGCACATAGAGAATCAAAAATTATTGGTGGTGCGGCAAACGTAGCCAGCAACCTGATTGATCTTGGGGCTAAAGTTCATCTTGCCGGAATTGTTGGTAATGATCTGTTTGCGGCCGACGTAATAGAGATATTAACAACAAAAGGCATAGATAATCGATTGATTTTAAAAGATGACAGCAGAGTAACTACCGTAAAAACCCGGGTTATTGCCGGAAATCATCAAATTGTTAGAATAGACAAAGAGGATATCCACAACATCTCTGCTGAACTGGAAGAATCTTTTTTTGCTTTCATTGCCCCCTATATAGAAAAAGCAGATATTGTAGTCCTTTCAGATTACAATAAAGGATTACTTACTCCAACCCTATCCTTAAAAGTCATTGGTTACTGCCAATCGCTTGGTAAAAAAACCCTTGTAGATCCAAAAGGAATGGATTATAGTAAATATGAAGGTGCTTTTCTTATTAAACCGAACAAGAAGGAACTGGCAGAAGCTGCCAAAGCAGAAAAAATCAATTCTGATGAGGATTTAATTAAAGCTGCTCACGTTATTCTGGACTCCACCAAGGCAACCTATCTGATTGTAACACTTTCAGAAGCAGGAATTGCTATTATTACTAAAGAAGATTATAAAATCATACCTGTTGCCGCTACCGAAGTTTACGATGTAACCGGCGCCGGAGATACCGTAATAGCCACTTTAGCGTATTGCCTATCACTAGACTTTAGTGTTGAAGAAGCGGCAACTATCTCTAATTACGCGGCATCAATTGTGATTAAACATATTGGCAGTGCAACTACCAGCATTGAAGAAATCATTGCATCTTTAAAAACCAATTAACATTCATGGTATTAGACGAATTAAATCATCATAAGGCAACCATTGAGAAAGTCATTTCGAACCTTGTACCTCAAATAGAGAGCAGCTGTAAACTAATTACAGATACCTTGCTTTCGGGTGCTAAAGTACTGTTGGCCGGAAATGGGGGAAGCGCTGCCGATGCACAGCATATTGCCGCAGAACTTACCGGTAGGTTTGTTAAAGAGCGCAAGGCACTACCTGCAATTGCACTTACGGTTGATACTTCGGCACTAACCGCAATAAGCAATGATTATGGTTACCATAGCGTATTCGAGCGTCAGTTGCACGCGCTAGCCAATCCTTCAGATCTATTTATTGCGATATCTACAAGCGGCAACAGCGCAAACATTATAAACGCCTTAAAAGCAGCAAAAGAAATTGGTTGTAAAACACTAGGTCTCTCTGGCAGAGACGGTGGCCAGATGAATAAACTTTGCGATATAAATATTGTAATCCCTGAAGACAATACTGCCAGAATACAAGAAATGCACATCCTGATTGGGCACATTCTTTGCACCGCAGTAGATCAATCATATTAATTATGGCAAAAGATTCAAAACAGACTCTTGTACAAAAAATAGTATCCAGAGATACGCTAATTGATAAGGCCCGTAAGTGGAAGGCTGAAGGTAAAAAGATAGTATTTACAAATGGCTGTTTTGACATCATACACCCTGGCCATATCGCCTACCTTGGCGAAGCTGCAGATCTGGGAGACATACTTGTTGTTGGTTTAAATACCGACAATTCTGTATGCCAACTTAAAGGCGAGAACAGGCCAATAAATAATGAGTTTAGTCGCACACAACTTATTGCATCTATGTTTTTTGTTGATGCTGTTGTCCTTTTTAGTGAAGATACTCCCCTTGATTTAATCAACGCAGTTCAACCTGATGTATTGGTTAAAGGTGGAGATTACAACCTCGATAATATTGTGGGCGCAAAAGAAACAATTGCCAATGGAGGTGAGGTTAAAGTACTTAACTTCTTGCCGGGTTATTCATCAACAAGTATTATAGAAAAAATAAAAGGTTCACAATAAGAAATTATTGATTTGAAAACACCTAAAAAGATTATTGTAATAAGGTTTAGTTCCATGGGGGATATCATTTACACAACCCCGGTAGTGAGATGCCTCAAAGAACAATTACCTGATTGCGAAATACATTTCCTTACCAAACCCGCATTCAAATACATTTACCAGAATAACCCCTATTTAACTAAACTTCATACGCTTAAACCAAGGTTATCTGATACCATTAAGGATATTAAAGCTGAGAATTTTGACCTGATTATAGACCTGCACAATAACCTGCGTACTTCTATTATCAAATTCAAAACCGGACTACCCTCTTCTACTTATAAAAAAGATAGAATAAGTAAATGGCTGGCATTAAAATTCAAATGGAATAAACTCATTTCTGGAAAACATCTGGTAGACAGATATCTTGAAACCGTGAAGTTTCTTGGTGTAAAAAATGATGACAAGCCTATTGATTATTATATCTCTAAAGAATATCATTTATCAGAATTTTTACCTCCATCTCATCAGCAAAAGTTCGTTGCCTTTGTTATTGGAGCCACTCATTTTACCAAAAGGCTGCCTAATGATAAGATCATAGAAATATGTAATAAAATAGATCTTCCTGTTGTTTTATTGGGGGGGAATGATGTAAAAGAGAATGCCGATATAATTAAGGAAGCTACTGGCGATAATGTATTCAGTACCTGTGGGATTACAAACCTGGATCAATCTGTTTTTCTGATCTCTAAAGCCCATAAGGTAATTGGATTTGATACCGGACTGACGCATATTTCAGAAGCTTTTGACAAGCCATTAGCGTCTGTATGGGGCGGCACCACACCTGATTTGCTAGGGGTACATCCTTATAAAATATCACAATCATTAATTGTTGGAGAAGACCTGGCGTGTAGACCGTGTTCAAAGTTTGGTTTAGAGAGATGTCCCTTAGGACATTTTAAATGTATGAAAAACATTCATACCGATAAGATTGTTAGTTTTATAAACTCATAAGAACGCTTATATGAAGCAATTGCTATTAGTAAGACACGGTAAATCAGATTGGGCCAATTCCCATCTTTCAGATTTCGACAGGCCATTAAATCCAAGGGGACACAGAAATGCACCAGAAATGGCGTCAAGGATACTTCAAAAAAACCTTGTTCCGCAATTATTGGTAAGCAGCCCTGCTTTAAGAGCAATTACTACCGCCAAACATTTTTCGCAAGTATGGCACAAATCTCCTGATCAGATCAAAGAAGAAACTGCTATTTATGAAGCTGATGTGAACACCCTTTTAAAGGTTGTAAACAAGCTGAATAATAAATATGACAGAGTAGCCATATTTGGGCACAACCCGGGATTTACAGATTTTGCAAACTACTTAAGTGATGCAAGTATCTATAATATCCCTACCTGTGGAATTGTTATGATAGAATTTCCTACAGATGACTGGGCTGAAGTTAGCCACTTTGGCGGAACGCTGATTGAATTCGATTCCCCCAAAAGTACTGATGGTGACTAAAAATGAAGGTGCTTAACTGTAAGTCCGTTATTAATTAGTTGCATTAACGAATCTACCCCTATTCTTAAATGAGTTTCCACATAATTAGTGGTTACACTGCTATCGCTTTCGGCAGTTTTTACGCCTTCAGGAATCATTGGCTGATCAGAAACCAGCAGTAAAGCTCCGGTAGGTATTTTATTGGCAAATCCAGTGGTAAAAATAGTTGCGGTTTCCATATCTACTGCCATTGCACGTAAGCCTTTCAGGTATTTCTTAAAGTTCTTGTCGTGCTCCCAAACCCTGCGGTTGGTGGTATAGCAAGTTCCTGTCCAATAATCTCTCGAGTGATCTCTTATTGTTGTTGATATCGCTTTCTGCAAAGCGAAGGCAGGTAATGCCGGTACTTCTGCAGGCAGGTAATCATTTGATGTCCMCTCGCCTCTTATCGCTGCTATAGGCAAAATCAAATCGCCCAATTGGTTTTTCTTCTTTAACCCTCCGCATTTGCCTAAAAACAAAACTGCTTTAGGAGAAATTGCGGTTAGCAGATCCATCATAGTAGCCGCCATCGGGCTTCCCATACCAAAATTGATAATGGTAATTCCATTTGCAGTTACGCTTTGCATCGGCTTATCTAATCCTAAAATAGGTGCATTGCCGTTCCACTCAGAGAACATTTGCACATATTTACTAAAATTTGTTAGCAAGATGTATTGTCCAAATTCTTCTAATGGTCTGCCGGTATATCTTGGCAACCAGTTCTTAACAATCTCTGATTTAGATTTTAAACCACCTTTTACAGGAGATTCAATTTCTTTAGTTCTTTTTGCTTTCGCTACTGCTTTTTCATCTTTTTTTACGTCTTTTTCTTCGTTCATATATTTATCCTTTCTTTATTATTCTTTTTTTGAGGTGTATGCTAAACTTCTGTTATCCAATTAAGTATGAGCCCGTCATCCTAAATCTTGTAGTCTTCGGCTACTTCTTCGTCATCTCGACGATAGGAGAGATGACGGCTTGGCGTGCCTACAACCTTAACCAATATATTAAAAAAAAATCCCCGGTAAAACCGGGGATTTAAATTTCTAAGCAGCTTTTAACTTTTTAAAGTCGGCCTTCTCAAATTTCTCCACGGCATAGTCGAGTGAAATACTCAATTCCTGGACACTCGCGTCCGATGGTATTTCAAACATCGCATCAAGCATAATCGCTTCGCAAATAGAGCGTAAGCCCCTTGCACCAAGTTTATATTCCATTGCCTTATCAACAATGAAATCTAAAACCTCATCTTCAAATACAAGCTTTACATTCTCATATTCGAATAGTTTCACATACTGACGCAACAATGAGTTCTTAGGCTCAGTAAGAATGTTGCGTAAAGCCTGCTTATCTAATGGGTTAAGGTGCGTTAAAACCGGCACACGACCAATAAGCTCTGGTATTAATCCAAATGATTTTAAATCCTGAGGAGTGATATACTTGTACAGGTTTTTAAGATCCAACTCTTCGTCGTCCTTTTTAACTTTGTAACCTACAGCCTGTGTACGCAATCTGTTCGCTATTTTACGTTCAATACCATCAAATGCACCCCCGCAAATAAACAAGATGTTATTCGTGTTCACAGGGATCATCTTCTGATCAGGGTGCTTACGACCACCCTGAGGCGGAACGTTTACTACAGTACCTTCTAAGATCTTCAACAAGGCCTGTTGTACACCTTCTCCCGATACATCTCTGGTGATTGAAGGGTTATCACTTTTACGTGCCACCTTGTCAACCTCATCGATATAAACGATACCACGTTCTGCCGAAGCCACATCATAATCAGCCGCCTGCAATAAACGTGTTAATATGCTTTCAACATCCTCTCCTACATAACCTGCTTCGGTAAGCACCGTTGCATCGCATATACAAAAAGGCACATGCAATATCTTTGCAATGGTTTTAGCCAGTAAAGTTTTACCTGTTCCTGTTTCGCCTACCAGCATGATGTTGGATTTTTCAATCTCAATCTCGTCAGCTTTATCAATCTTCTGACTCAACCTTTTATAGTGGTTATACACTGCCACAGAAAGTACTTTTTTAGCATCATCCTGACCAATAACATACTGATCAATATGCGCTTTAATTTCCTGTGGTTTTAACAAGGTGATCGAAGGATCTAAAGCTTTACCTTTTTTGCTGCCCAGCTCCTGTACCAGAAGCTGATTCGCCTGAGCAACACATTTATCACAAATGTATGCATCAAGCCCTTCGATAAGCATTAAAGTATCCTGCTTACCTGAGCCACAAAAAGAGCAACGCGATTCTTTATTTTGTTTAGCCATTTTTAATCTTTCTTACTACTGGCAACCAGTACTTCATCAATCATTCCAAAACCTTTCGCCTCCTCAGCTTTCATCCAGTAATCACGGTCTGAAGCTTTTTCTACCCACTCATAAGATTGTCCGGAATGATTAGAAATGATATCGTACAATTCCTTTTTTAATTTTAGCATCTCCCTAAGGTTGATCTCCATATCTGAAGCCACACCCTGAGCACCACCAGAAGGTTGGTGAATCATTACACGTGAGTGAGGTAATGCAGCACGTTTTCCTTTAGCTCCTGCTACCAATAAAACCGCTCCCATTGAAGCCGCCATACCGGTACAAATTGTAGCCACATCAGGAGTGATGTACTGCATGGTGTCGTATATACCTAAACCGGCATAAACTGAACCACCTGGTGAATTGATATAAATTTGAATGTCTCTATTGTTATCTGTCGACTGTAAAAACAACAATTGAGCTTGTATAATGTTTGCATTTCCGTCATAAATAGCATCACCTAAAAAGATAATCCTATCCATCATCAAACGAGAGAAAACGTCCATTTGCGCTACATTAAGCTGGCGTTCTTCAATGATATAAGGTGTCATGCTTTTTGGAGAGTTGTTTGTTGCTCCAATAAAACGATCAACATTTAAACCGTTTATACGGTGATGTTTAACTGCATATTTTCTAAACTCGTCTTTATCTATTTTCATAAGTTCCTATTTTTCTTTTATCTGTTATGAAGCTTCCTCAGGAGGTTTCAGAAGTTCCTATTTTCTAATATTTGTCACCAAAGTAGCTAAACTAAATTGGTAATTTATTGTGGCATTGTAAAATTTGAATATCTTTTATATAAATAAGGCGGCCTTAATAAAGCCGCCTTATTCTTAAAACTATAAAATTAATTGTGTTTGCTGTTACCAGCCTTTCTTATTTTAATTCTATAAATTTATTATAAGCTATTTCTTTTTGGTCTAAAGTAGCAACTGATTGAATGTGTTCGAAAACTTTAATCGCTTTTACTTCATCAAAAATACGGTTAGCGTTGTCTTTCTCTTTAAGGAAAGTAGCAGTGTACTGAGCCAATTGATCTTCCGGCATCGGAGCTGGACTGTACATTCTAAATTGTGCGTCTAAACGTTGTTTTGCTGTTTGGAAAACATCTTCGTATTTAATCTCGATGTTATTGTCTTTCATCAATTTGTTTTCGATTAAAGTCCATTTCAAGTTTTTAGCGAAATCATCATAACCTTCAGCTAATTCTTCGTCAGTTAGTTTTTCGTTAGTAGCTTTTAACCATTTACGTAAAAACTCATCTGGCAAATCAATTTTAACACTGTCAGTAAGTTTAGTATACATATCGTTTTGTAATTTACGATCTGCATCTTGCTTAAACATGCTTTCGATTTCTTCTGTAATTCTGGCAGTAAAACCAGCCTCATCAGTTACTTCACCTGCACCAAATAATTTATCAAAGAACTCTTGATTTAAATCAGCTTCCTCTAAACGGTTTACATTTTTAACCGTTGCCTGGAATTTTGATTGTAGGTCTTTGGCATCTTCTTCGCTGATGTTTAATAATTTGGCTATTATAACCTCATTTTTATCAAAAGCTTTTTGAACGTCAAGCGTAACTACATCATCCTTTTTTAAACCAATTAAAGATTTTAAAATCTTTTTATCAGTAACCTGATCTAAACGAATAGACCCTGTTTGTGTAATGCCACCTTCAAAAACTGAACCATCGGCAGAAAGTTGTGCTAATTCGGCATAAAGTACGTCTTCTTCTGCCGAAACTTCAGGGTTTGTCATTTTGCCATAGCTTTTGCGGATGTTTTTGATACGTGCAGCTAAAGTTTCTTCGTCAGCTTTAACAACATATTGAGTAAACTTGTCTTTAGAAGAAAGGTTTAAATCAATAGCAGGTGCTAATCCTAATTCATAATCAAATTCAAATTCGTCTGTATAATCCCATTTGAATTCTTTAGAATCATCCATCACAGGCAAAGGCTGACCAAGAATTTCTACTTTATTATCAGTTAAGTGCTTATTTAAAGTTTCGCTTAACAGATTGTTGATTTCTTCTACAAGAATACTTCTGCCATACATTTTTTTGATGTGAGCAGGAGGAACCATTCCTTTACGGAACCCAGGAAGGTTTGCTTTTTTAGCTTGTTCTTTTATAGTCTTATCAACCTTTTCAGTATAATCTTCAGGTGCAATTTTAATTTTTACAACTGCGTTTAAGTCGTTAATTTTTTCCTGTGTAATGTTCATCTTTCTGAATCAATATTTTTATAACCGTCTTTATATAAAAATTCCCCCGTGTTGCGGGGGAATTTTTGTGTGCGGAAGAAGGGACTCGAACCCCCACGCCGTGAAGCGCCAGATCCTAAGTCTGGTGCGGCTACCAATTACGCCACTTCCGCAGTTAGGATTGTTTTAGGACTGCAAAGATAGAGATAGTTTTCAATTCTCAAAACCCTTTTTAAAATATTTTCAATAAATATTTAATACCCCTCTGCCCTATTCTCATTACTTACTCACCATCAAAATTTCACCCTTCTGATAACCAGCAAAATACATTTGAAATTTTTAATGCATCAATAAATTTCATGAATAAAAAAAAATTAAAATATTTTTTCATTTAACTGTTTTCCGGTAGAGTCGTCGCTAGTTTTCAATCAAAAAGCCATGAAGACATACTCGTTATCCTGAAATCGTGCTATAGCACATGCTGTCGTCGAGATGACGAGCGTATTAGAATGACGCTTAGTACTAACTAATCACCTCCTGTATAGCCAGAGCAGGAGGCGACATTGCTTATCAGGACGTGACATTCTTTTATTGCCCCACCCCTCTTACCATCCGAGAAACCCAGGAGTTGTGGGTGCATCTCTTCTTTCAGTTACCTATATCCCAAGCCCATATTGTAGAATAGAAAGGCCCATTTGTCGGCAATCTCTTCAATAGCTTTATCTGTCGGTTTACCGGCACCATGCCCGGCGTTGGTCTGTATACTGATCAGCACCGGTTCATCACCTCCCTGCCGCTCCTGCAAGGTTGCCGCAAACTTAAAAGAGTGCGCAGGCACAACTCTGTCGTCATGATCGGCAGTAGTAACCAATGTTGCGGGATATTTCCCTCCTGCTTTTAAAGCATGCACGGGCGAATACTTATGTAAATACTCAAACATCTCTTTTGAATCTTCCGACGTTCCATAATCATAGCTCCAGCCTGCTCCTGCCGTAAATTTATGGTAGCGCAACATATCCATTACCCCAACGGCCGGAAATGCTACCTTAAACAGCTCTGGTCGCTGCGCCATGGTAGCTCCAACCAACAACCCGCCATTTGAACCACCCATTATTGCCAGGTAATCTTTAGAAGTATACTTAGTTGAAATCAAATACTCCGCCGCAGCAATAAAGTCGTCAAATACATTTTGCTTTTGGAGTTTAGTTCCTGCAAGATGCCATTTTTCGCCATACTCGCCACCACCACGCAGATTAGGGACTGCATAAACACCTCCCTGCTCCAGTAAAACAACTATAGAAGTACTAAACGCAGGAGTTAAACTAATATTAAAACCTCCGTAACCATATAACACAGTAGGATTTTTGCCATTTAGCACTAGTCCTTTTTTATAGGTAATGATCATTGGCACCTTAGTGCCGTCTTTAGAAGTATAAAATATCTGTTTAGACTCGTATTTTGATGGATCGAAATCGATACCCGGCTTTTTATAGACTTCCGATTGGCCTGTAGTTACCGAATATTTAAAAATTGTAGTTGGATAAACATAGGATGTAAAGGTATAAAATAGCTCTAGCTCCTTCTTTTTACTGCCAAAGCCAACAGCTGTACCTATCCCGGGCAACTTAATTTCATGTTCCAGTTTACCGTCCATATCATACTGCAATACCATCGAAACTGCATCCTTAATGTAATTAGCAAATAGCTTACCTCCACCGGTTGATGGGCTTAATACATTTTCTGTTTCTTTGATCAGGTCTTTCCAGTTTGCAGGTTTGGGATCGGCAGCATCCACAGTAACGATGCGTCCATTTGGMGCGTCAAGGTTTGTATATATGTACAACTTGCTGCCAATATTATCAATGATGCTATGGTTTTGTTCAAAATTATCGACCACAGGGATAATGGCAGAATTGGCCACAGAAAGATCCTTTATGTACAACTCATTACCTGATGTAGAATTAGCAGCAGAGATAATCAAATAGCGTTCATCTTCTGTTAAGCCTGCACCAATATACCTGCGTGGAGTTTTTGCACCTCCAAATACCAGCTGATCGTCTTTTTGCGGCGTTCCCAGTTTATGGAAAAACAATTTATGTTGTTCTGTTAACCCTGATAGCTGGCTTCCCTCTTTAGGTTTATCGTAGCTGCTGTAATAGAAGCCGGTATTGCCTTGCCAGGCTATACCAGAGAATTTTACGTCAATAAGTGTATCGCCAATAATTGACTTATCGGCTGCGTGCATCACAACAACGCTGGTCCAGTCTGAACCTCCTGCCGAAAGCTGATATGCTACCAAACTTCCATCTTTAGAAAAACTGATGTCGGCCAATGAGGTGGTTGCATCTTTAGAAAACGTATTTGGATCCAGAAATACTTCAGGCTCTCCGCCTTCCTTTTGACGATACAGAAGGCTTTGGTTTTGCAAACCCGTGTTTTTATAGAAATAAGTATAATCGCCTTCTTTAAATGGCTGAGAATACTTTTCGTAATTCATCAACTTTGTTAATCGTTCTTTTATGACTTTTCTGAAAGGAATTTGGGCCAGGTACTTTTGGGTTACTGCATTTTCTGCTTTTACCCATGCTTTGGTATCCTCTGCACGATCATCTTCCAGCCAACGGTACGGATCTTCTACTACAGTTCCAAAATAGGTGTCTTTTATGTTTTCTTTCTTTGTTTCCGGATAAGTTATTGCCATTTTTTGTAATGTATTGTTTTTTTGAGCCTGAGCAAAAATAGGGAACATAATGACAAGTGCGATCAGGCTGTTTTTAAATGTTGTTTTCATAGCCAAAATTGTTTTACCTAAAATTTAATATTGAGATTATGTTCATAAAATTAAACAAAAAATACGCACACAACACTGTTACTTTTCTTTATTACTACGAATACGTAACTTGGGCGCTTTAATTAACTTTAATGAAGAACTTATTTTGCAAATCGGCCAGGGTTGGACTGGCACTCATGTTAACTTCCATCGGTGTTTGGGCTCAGGCCCCTTACCATGCATCATCTACAAAAATAAATGCATTAGTGCACACAAAATTAGATGTAAAGTTCGACTACTCAAAACGCCATCTAATTGGTAAAGAGTGGGTAACATTAAAGCCTTACGCCTACCCAACAGATTCGCTAACCCTAGATGCTCAGGGCATGGATATCAGAACTATTGCATTAGTAAATGGGAAAAACCTGCAAACGTTAAAATACACTTACGATGAAGAGCAGCTAAAAATACAGCTGGGAAAGAAATTCTTACCAGGCGAAGCCTACACCATTTTTATTGATTATACAGCAAAACCTGATGAATTAAAAGTAAAGGGCAGCGCTGCCATAACAGATGCAAAAGGTCTTTATTTTATTAATCCAGACAGTGCGGTTAAAGGGAAGCCGGTACAGATCTGGACGCAGGGCGAAACAGAAGCGTCTTCTGCTTGGTTCCCCACTATAGATAAACCAAATCAAAAAACTACAGCCGAAATTAGCATTACTGCGCCGGCTAAATACGTAACCTTATCAAACGGAAAACTGGTAAGTCAGCTAAAAAATGCCAATGGAACCCGTACAGATACCTGGAAAATGGATCTGCCACATTCTCCTTATCTATTTATGATGGCAGTTGGCGATTTCAAAATCTATCGTGATAAATGGAACAGTAAAGAAGTAGACTATTATCTGGAACCTGCTTACGCGCCTTATGCCAAACAAATTTTTGGGCTTACCCCAGAAATGATAGACTTCTATTCTAAAACACTTGGTGTTGACTATCCCTGGAATAAATATAGCCAGATTGTAGTTCGTGATTACGTAAGCGGTGCAATGGAAAATACCACTGCCACCTTACACGGTGCTTACGTACAACGCACACCAAGAGAAATGCTTGATGAAAATTTCGGACAGGCAGAAAGCACTATCGCGCACGAATTGTTCCATCAATGGTTTGGCGATTATGTTACGGCTGAAAGTTGGAGCAACTTAACTGTAAATGAATCTTTTGCCAACTATAGCGAATATTTATGGGCAGAACATAAGTATGGAAAAGATGCTGCCGATGCGCACAATTATGAAGACATGAGCCAGTATCTAGGTTCTAAAAAAGAAGCTTTAAAGAACCTGGTACGCTTTCATTATGCCGATAAAGAAGAGGTTTTTGATGCGGTATCTTACCAAAAAGGCGGTCGCATTTTAAACATGATGCGCAACTATTTGGGCGATAAGGTTTTCTTTAAAGGCTTAAATATCTATCTGAAACAAAACGCTTTTAAAAATGGTGAAGCTCATCAATTACGCCTGGCCATGGAGGAAGCTAGTGGACAGGACATGAACTGGTTCTTTAACCAATGGTATTTTAATGCCGGTCATCCGAAAATAAGTATAGACTATGCATGGGATGAAAGCGCGAAAACTCAAAAAGTAACACTTAAACAAACTCAGGCGGGAGATCCTTTTACCTTACCTATGGCCATAGATGTGTATACCGGGGCCAATAAAAAGCGTTATCAGGTAACATTTAAAGATGCAGTACAGACTTTTACATTTGCCAGTGCAACTAAGCCCGACCTTGTGAATGTTGATGCCGATAAAGTTTTATTAGCTGAAAAAGACGACCATAAATCCTTAGCCGAGTTTGCATTTCAATATGCACACGCTCCTTTATTTATGGACAGACTTGAAGCGATAGAAGCCGCTGGAAAAAACAAAAAAGATGCAGAAGGTGCAAAGGTTTTACTTTCGGCATTAAACRACAAGTATTATACGTTAAGAATGCAGGCAATAGATTCAATTGCGGCAGATGATTCAGAACTTTTTAAAACTGCAATGCCTGCAATTCAAAAACTGGCCACTTCTGATCCGAATACCCTTGTGCAGGCACAGGCAATTTCCATTATAGGTGGCAATAAAAATGCTGCTGATTTAGCATTGTTCAAAAAAGGGCTTGAAAGTAAATCGTATGCCGTTCAGGGATCGTCATTAATGGCTCTTGCTTTACAACAACCTGAAGAAGCCCTAACTGTCGCTAGAGCGCTTGAGAAAGACAACAAAGCATCACTTACACAAGCAATTGCATTTGTTTATTCAAAATTTGGTTCAGAGAAAGAATTACCTTTCATTACTGAGAAATTTACAGCAATGTCTGCTCAGGAACAAATAGAGATGATTCCTGCTTATGTAAACATATTAGGCAAGGTTAGCGACATTAATGAGCTAAAAAAGGGAGTTGATCTTGTTAAAGCCATCGGATTGAAATACAAAAGCTATGGCTACAATAAATATGTTACTAACTTCCTGCTGCAACTTAAAAAGCAAAAACAAGGAGACCAGGCTGCTTTGAGCTATACTGACAGCGCAATTGATGAATTGAAATAACAAACAACAAATTGAATTAACACAAACTTTATATACAAACCACACAAATGACAAAGAAAACCATCTTATTTTTGGCGCTTTTAGTTAGCGTAACACTCTCGTGTAAAACCGTTAAAAAAGTTATTCAAGCCCCTMCTTCTCCGGCAGAGAAACCAGCGGGTGATGCTGAGCTAGACAACATTAAGAAAGACCTTCCTGAAAGTCAGGTAGAGCGTACTGATGCCGGAATTAAATTCACATTTAGTTCAGAGATATTGTTCCCTACCAACTCTTCGTATTTAAATGAAGGTTCAAAAAAGAGTATTGCTGATGTTGCTAAAGTTTTAAAACAGAAGGACGCCAACCGTCAAATTCTTATCGAAGGACATTCGGATAAAACTGGGACCGCAAAATACAATCAGTGGTTATCAGAAAAACGTGCAGTATCTGTTAAAACTTACCTGGTTAGTTTAGGTATTAACGGAGATAGAATTCAAACTTCAGGTTTAGGTGATACACAGCCTATTGCAGATAACAAAACTAAAGAAGGACGTTTAAAAAACAGAAGAGTTGAGGTTACCTTGTTGAAGTAAGAACAACTGTTAAAGATAAATAATTCAACCCAGCCGGCCGGTTAATAAAGTTCCTTTTGAAGCTGAAACAGATACTGAACTGCTTTAACCAGTCGGCTACCATACCAGGAGAACATTTCTCCATCAACCAACATTACTTTAGCTTCAGGTACTACAGCCCTGATTTCTTCAAGGTGTGCTTCTTTGAAGGGATAGGGCTCTGAGGATAAAAATATAAGATCGGGCTTTAATTTAGCCAGTTCATTTAGTTCAATTTCAGGATACCGCTTCTCTTTAATTACATTGCTAAGGCCATTTAATGCCAATATATTATCTATAAAGGTATCTCTGCCAGCCAACATATATGGTTTTTTCCAGATCAGATAGGCAACTTTTTTATTGATTCCGTTTTGAACGGCCAAGGTTTGAAGATCATTAAAGCCTGCACTGATCAGGTGATTTAAATAGGAGGCTTCTGGTTGCCTGTCAACCAGTTCACCTATTTGGGCAATGGTCTTCTTTGCATCTTCCAGCGTATAAATATCGCTCATCCAAACAGGATAATCCTCCATCAGTTCTTCGATCTGCGATTGCTCATTCTCTTCTTTATTACCGATGATGAGGTCGGGATTTAAATCCCTTATTAGCTGGATATTTAGTTTCTTAGTCCCTCCTATTTTGGTACGCTCTGCAAACTTTTCAATGGGATGAATGCAAAATTTAGTAAGTCCGATGATTTCCTGATCAAGCCCAAGCTCGAGCAACAGTTCTGTTTGAGAAGGCACTAAAGAGACGATCCGCTTTGGCGGATAATTGATTAAAATTTCTCTGTTCAGCTGATCGGTAAAACTGCGTTGCATGATGCAAAGATAGTTGCATTATGCGTAATTTAAAGCAATCGTCGAGGACGAGACGGCGGCAAAATGACTTATTCATATTTCAATGCATCCACAGGATTTGACTTTGCAGCACGATAAGCCTGCCAACTCACAGTAAACAACGCAATCAAAATGCTCGATACTCCGGTAAGAATGAATACGGCAGGGCCAATTGAAATGTGGTAATCAAACTGCATCAGCCAATTATTCATAATCAGATACCCAATTGGCATGGCCAACACCATAGCTATCATAACTGTTTTAACAAAGCTTACTGACAACAGGGTAATGATACCAGTAATGGTTGCGCCCAATACTTTACGTATGCCAATCTCTTTTGTGCGTTGCTCGGCACTAAAGGCCGACAGCCCAAATAAGCCAAGACAGGAAACAAATATAGAAAGGCCTGCAAAGAGGTTCGATATTATAGACAGCATTTGTTCATGTTCAAATTTCTCGGCAACCAGGCTATCAACAAACTTGATTTCTACAGGGAAATCAGGATTTAATTCTTTTGTGATCTTTGTGATCTGATCAATGCTTTCCCGTACATTCCTTGTAGTGTTTAACCGCATCGTGATTACATCACTGTTTTCAGCATTGAATACGATGGCCATTGGGTGCAGCGTTCTGGTAGGTTCATCCCACAGTACATCGGCAAATACGCCCACCACCGGTCTTTGTTTACCGTTGAAAAGAACTTGCTGACCAAGGGGTTCTTTAAACCCCATTTGTTTTACAGCAGTTTCACTGAGCATCAGTGCCGACGAGTCTGAGGCACGGCCTTTACTAAAATCGCGTCCGGCAATTAATCTGATGTTATTCGTTTTCAGGAAATCATAAGTGGTCTGAATAAGGTCAAATGAAATTTTCTTATCTCCATCTCTCATGCCATGCCATTCAAGCCCGCTGGTATTTGAATTTTGAAAGGCGATGCTTCCTGATGACTGCGTTACCGCAGTTACTGCCCCTGAGTTGAGCAATCTGTCCTTGAACAAGTCAAATTTAGGATATAAGTTGCCTTCATGAGGCATTTCGATCAGTGCATTGCTATCATATCCCAGAGGTCTGTTCTTTAAATATTGTAATTGCTGATAAAGGATGAGTGTTGCCACGATTAGAACAATTGCAAAGCCGAACTGGATGATAACGAGCACCTGTCTAAAGCTGAGACTAAAATTGCTTTTAAATGCTATGGTCTTCTTTAAAGCCTGAACCGGGTTAAATGAAGAAAGGAAAAATGCTGGGTAACTACCAGCAATCAAACCGGTAAACAGAATCAGGCCGGTCACTGCCAGCCAGTTTCCGGGATGGTCATAACTGATCTGCAGTTTGGTATTCAGCAGGCCATTGAATGCTGGCAGGAATAGTTCAACCAAGACTATTGCTAGTACCACACTAACTATGGTCAGGATAAATGATTCGAGCAGGAACTGCATTATTAATGATGTGCGGCTGGCACCAATTGTTTTTCTGATACCCACTTCTTTAGCACGTTTTTGAGATCTGGCAGTAGAGAGGTTCATAAAATTGATGCAGGCTATTGCAAGAATACCCAAGGCAAGTATAATGAAAATGCGTACTTGTTCGATCTGGCCGCCATCGGCTATACCATTAGTAAAATGGCCATATAGATGGTATTTTTCGAGGGGATATACAAAGGGGGCTGCTTCAAGAGTTTTTGTTCCGGTATTTCTGGCAATGGTGTTTTTTATTTTTTGGTTGAATGCATTAGGTTCGGTCCCATTCTTTAGTGTAAGCAACGTAAAGAAAGAATAATTGCCCCAGTTAGATTCGGCTGGCCATCCGTTCAGGTTCTCATAAAGTTTCCAGGATGTCAGACATTCAAATCCATAGGTAAAATTTGGCGGAAGATCCTTTATTACCGCAGTAACCTTCAGGTTGGCCTGGTTTTCAAATCGAACAGTTTTATTGAGTACATCAACAGTGCCGAATAACCGTTTTGCAATGGTTTCTGTAAGCACAATGGAGTTCGGATCGTCAAAGGCTTTCTCCGGATTACCGCTTAGATAGTCAAACTTAAATATTCGCAACAGATCAGGATCAGCATAGCGTCCTTCTACCTTAAAAGAATTCTGCCCATTAGCCACTAATCTTCTGCTGGCCCATAACACCCTGCTGATGTTTTCTATTTCTGGGCTTTCTTCTTTTAGCACCAATGGAAGCACATTGGAAACCTGTGGCGTGGTTCCGGTAATGCTCTTATCGGTACCGTAAAAATTAACCATCAAGTGATAAGTGTTTTCACTATTCCCAAATTGCTTATCGTAGCTCCACTGGTATTGCACATACAGCAACAACAATAGGCTTGCTGCAAGACCAATGGCGAGCCCGCTGATATTGATCAGCGAAGCAGTCTTGTGCTTTAGTAAATTCCGAAAAGCAATTTTAAGATCTAGTTTAAACATCGTTTAGGGCTTAATTATTCATATTTCAATGCCTTTACTGGGGGGCTAACCGCAGCTTTTCTTGCCTGTATGCTGATAGTAAATACTGCTATTATTAAAGATATTATGGTTGCAAATACAAATGGAGCGAACGGCATATCAACACGATAGGCAAACCCCTGGAGCCACTTATTCATAACTATGTAAGCAATGGGCCAACTGATTACATTTGCTGCTACAATCAGTACCAGGAAGGAACGATTAAGCATATTGATTATTTGGAAATTAGAAGCGCCCAACACTTTACGAACAGCAATTTCTTTTGTTCTTCGTTTTGAAACGAATGCTGATAAAGCAAATAAACCAAGCAAAGAAAGCAATATTGAAAAGGCACTAAAAAGCGTGATCATTTCCATGAAACGTTTGTCTGAAAGTATCTGGGCTTGAAAGGCCGCCTCCCCAGAGGTATATATCATTGGAAATTCGGGGTAAATCTTCATCCACTCCAGCCTTACTGACTCTATCATATGTTGGTAATTATCCGTGTTGAAACGGACTAAAAGGTTATTGGTACTAGACATACCACCTAAATGGGTAACTTTATAAATTGTAGGCAAAACAGTCTTATCAAAACTTTCATTATGATAATCMTTGATCACTCCGACGATGCGAAAAGTATATTTTCTCTTTTCGTCTAGCACATCATAGTCCTGTCCAACAATATTTTTACCAAGTAGTTTTGCTGCTGCTTCATTTAAAACAACCGTATTTACTGTATCCTGTTTATACTCTTTAGAGAACAGCCTACCGCTAACCAGATGTACACCTAAAGCTGGCAATGTTTCCATGGTAACTGTTACAGTATTGAAATCAAAGGTGTTACTTTTATACACTACTTTTTCAGAAACGTTAAACGTATTACCCATTACCTGGGTTGTAGTAGCTACGTATTGCACTCCTGGTATTTTTTTTATCCTTTCAGCAAACCGGTCATCATAATTGGTTGATATATTGATGAGATGGGAACGATCAAAACCAAGATCCTTGTTTACTAAGAAATTTGTTTGTGATTGCATTACACCAATAGAGATTACAAATGTTGCAGCAATTGCAAATTGGACAATAACTAATCCGTTTCTTAAAGCAATACCTTTAAAACTATGTTCATAATTTCCTTTTAATACAGCAATAGGATTATAGTTAGAGAGTACAGCCGCAGGGTACAAACCAGCCAACAACGTAACAATAATAAATACAGCAAATAGCTGGAATAATATGGACACTAGCTTTGCATTGTGCCAAAAGCTAAGCTGTGCATCAAAATTAGTGCTAAAGGCGGGCAGTAACAGTTCAACAAGTGCAATACTAATAAATAATGCAAATAAACTTTGAATGGCCACTTCAAAAAGAAACTGCCATACAAGTTGTTTCTTGCTTGTTCCCAACACCTTTTTGACACCAACTTCTCTAGCTCTTTGTACAGATTGTGCTGTGGCAAGATTAATAAAATTGATGACAGATATGAGCAATAAAAATATAGATAGTGCTACTACAGGCTTAATTTTATCTACCCAGTTTTTTGCAAAGGGAGGATTCCTATGTACATCCTTTAAAGGGATAATTTTTAAAATCGGAGCGCTTGTACTTCTAGAAACATCCTTATTTTTTGCTTCACCATAGAGTTTATTTTTATAATCAAAATGAGCGATGTTAATGGTTTTATTTAGTGCATTTGTATCTATTGCCGTATTTACTAACCCGTATATTTTACAAGGGGTAGTGACATTCAAATTCTCAGGATCTTTTTCTCTTTCTCCGTTATGCAATATTGCATTAAACTTAAGGCTTTCTGAAGCCAAGGGATCTTCAACCACACCTGTTACAGTATAAGATGTACCAGGATCGCCCTTCCACATAAATATCTTAATGGTTTTTCCTAAAGCCTCATCAGTACCAAATAGCAACTTTGCAACACTACGCTTCAGCACTACTGAATTAGGAGATTGCAATGCATTATTTTGGTTGCCCTGCAGAAACTGATAAGGAAATACCTTAAAAAACAGAGAATCAGCATTAACAAATCCTTTTAATACTAAAGGGTCGGCAAGCCCGGCTTTTATGGAAAGAACATCCCCCCAATCATTATCTATCTTAGTAACATATTTAAACTGGGGAATGCTTTTTTTTAGCATTTCTGCATTTCTGGAATTATTAAGCTCCTGCCAATGCGGCCTATTATCAGGAGTGGAAAGATTGAGAAATTCTCTGACCTGATAAACATTTTCTAGTTTCGAGTCCCATTTATCATAATTATTTTCATGGTTAATAAATAACAACAAGAGCACAAAACCTGTAAGTCCAAGTGCCAATCCTCCAATATTAATTGCAGCATAAACCCTGTTTTTAATCAGATTCCGAAAAGCAATTTTAAGATTTAGTTTAAACATGTTCAGCCGCTATTCTTTAAACAGTTTGTTGAACCACAACGTCTTCCTTAATAACCCCATCCAATAAATGCAGAATACGACTTCCATACGCAGCATTAACTTCAGAATGGGTAACCTGAACAATGGTAATTCCCTCCTCTTCATTTAGCTTTTTAAACAGATCCATAATCTGTAAAGCCTGAGTAGATTGCAGGTTACCTGTAGGCTCATCAGCTAAAATTATAGACGGTTGTGCCACCAAAGCGCGTGCAATACCCACCAATTGCTGCTGGCCTCCAGATAATTGATTCGGGAAAAGATCACTCTTGGCCACCATATTAAATCTGTCCAGAATATCAGCTACCCGACTTTTACGCTCAGAGCCCGGAACTTTTTTATACAATAATGGTGCTTCAATATTTTCGGCTACCGTCATCTCATCAATAAGATGATAAGCCTGAAATACAAAACCAATATGGTTACGGTATAGCTCAATACGCTTACGCTCGTTTAGTGAAACTACATCTTCGCCCATAAACTCATACTGTCCGTAGGTAGGTTCCTCCAGCATTCCCAATATATTAAGCAGCGTTGATTTTCCTGCGCCAGATGGTCCCATTATGGAAACAAATTCACCTTGTTTTATACTTGTAGTTACGTGACGAAGGATGTAACTTTTTACCCCTTTGTTAGCGTAATATTTCTCTATATTTCTTAATTCTATCATGAGATTATGTTTTTATGTTTTAATTCTATTCGTATTTCAAGGCATCAATTGGGTTGGTACTGGCAGCTTTGTAGGACCTAAGGCTTACAGTGATCAGGGTAATGACAATGGAAAGCAGCATGGCGATCATAAAGGGCCAAACACTGAGTGGTGCTCTGTATTCAAAACCTTGAAGCCACTTGGAAACAAATATATAAGAAACTGGCCAGGCGATGAGGTTGGCGATCAGCACCATCCAGAGGAATGAACTGTTCAGCATCCTGATGAGTTCTGCAGTGGATGCTCCAAGTACTTTTCGGATGGCTATTTCTTTGGTCCGCTGTGTAGCGATGAAGGAGATCAATCCAAACAGGCCTATGAAGGAGATGAAGATAACCACCCCTGCAAATACTTTAAAAAGTACGCTCATAACCCGCTCCGTCTCATAAAATGAGCTGATCTGATCGTCCATAAAGCTGGAGTTGTACACATAATCAGGAAATGTCCCGTTCCAATCGCTTTCAATGGCTTTCATGGCCTGAAGAAGCTGGCCTGGTTCCATTTTCACGGCCATAAGATTGTAGACACCCTTGTAGGAGAACAATGCTGTAGGCTCTATTTTATCATGCAGAGAAAAATTGTTAAAGTCTTTAACCACACCAACAACCGGCATCTTACGGCCTTGAGTTTCTATAAATTTTCCAAGAATTTCATTGGGGTTGCTGATGTTGAGTTTTTTTAGCAGGGTTTCATTGACAACGGTTTCTTTAAGGGTGTCTGTTTTAGACAGGGTTCTCCCTGCGATCAGTTTCAATGAAAAGGTGTTGATGTAGTCACGGTCTGTTGATTTCACGCTCAGCTGGAAGTTTTCATCTTTGGTACTGTTGTATTTAAAGCTGGAGGTGTTGTTGTTGTTGGATGAAGGGGCTGCATTGCTAAAACTGACTGCTTTCACGCCATTGATATGAAGTATTTTCTCCTTTAAGGTGTTGAATTTTAGTTGGCTCAGACTATCGGATGGTACATCCACCAGGGCAATGGCATTGGTATCAAACCCTAAAGATTTGGCCCTCATGTAACTCATTTGATTGATCACTACCAGAGTGCCTACGATCAGTACGGATGTGATGGCAAATTGAATAACCACGAGCGCCCTTCTGAGTCCGATTGCTCCTGCGTTTGCGGCGCTGATCTTATTTTTTATCGCAAGCGCAGGACTGAAACCTGACACGATCATTGCGGGATAAAAGCCAGCCAGGAAACTCACTACCAAAACCAACAGGGTCATGAAGATGAATATCACGGGATGCCCAAAGAGGCTAAAAGAAATATCCCCACTGAACAGATTTCTCATTCCCGGAAGGGCTAATTCTGTAAGCACACTTGCAATAAGCAATGCAATGATGGTGATCAGTGCGGTTTCGCTTAAAAACTGCCATACCAATTGTTTGCGCCTGCTTCCCATTACCTTGCGGATACCAACTTCCTTAGATCTGCTTACGGCTTGGGCGGTGGCCAGGTTAATAAAATTGATACAGGCAGTGAGCAATAAAAATGAACCAATAACGATCAAACCGATGATCTGACCCTCCGGCATGACTTTATTATTAAAGTTGCTGAATTTTTCGTTATAGTGGATATCACTTAAGGGCTGAAAATAGTGGTGCTCCTTGCCTACGCTTCCTTTTTCATAGTATTTATCGATAAGTTTCAATACAGGAGCTTTAAGCGCTGATGCGTCGGCACCTTTTTTTAACAGCACATAGCATTCGGAACTCGAGCTTACAGATTGCCAGCTATTCAGGCTTTCGTCTTTGTAGGTCAGGTAGGAAATGACTACATTGAAAGGGAAACTGCTGTTATCCGGAAAATCTTCAAAAACGCCGGTGACTTTGAGGTCTAACCTGTTTGAAAACCTGATGTTCTTGCCAACGGCATCCTGCCATTTTCCAAAATATTTATCTGCCGTTTTTTTTGACAGGGTAACGGTGTTCGGGACTGACAGCGCCTTGCGTGGCTCTCCTTCAAGCCACTTGATCTTAATGATATCGAAAAACTGGGGTTCAATATAATAAACGCTTGATGCTTCTTTAACTTCAGGTCTTGTGGTGGTGGCCGCAACCTTGATGATCCCTCCTGATTCCTGAACAGCAGCAACCTGCTCTGCCTGAGGAAAGTCGTTACGCACTGCCGCAGCGAGCGGTCGCGGCACTCCTTTACTATAAAATTCATTTTCGCCCGGATAGGTCCAGGAGGATACGACCCGGTAGATCCGGTCGTTATTTTCATATCCCTTGTCAAAGCTCAGCTGGTATCTTAAAAAGATAAAAATAAGCAGGCATGCGGCCAGTCCGATAGATAATCCTGTGATATTTATGAAGGTGTATCCTTTATATTTCCAAAGGTTTCGTAAGGCGATTTTTAAGTTCAGTTTAAACATCTCAATTCTTATTAATCTGGTTATTCGTATTTAAGTGCATTAATTGGATTTGATTTAGCTGTTCGATAAGCCTTATAGCTTACAGTAAGCAAGGTTATTGTTATGGTACCAAGGGCAGCCAATGCAATTATCCACCATGAGATTGTGGTATGAAATTCAAAATTATCCAGCCATTTAAGCATCACATAGTAAGCTATAGGTGCCGCTAATACGGTTGCAACAAGAATCATCTTCACAAACGACAGCGATAATAGCTGCATTAAGCTTACTACCGAAGCACCCAAAACTTTTCTTATTCCAAACTCTTTGGTACGCTGCTCGGCACTATAAGATAATAAGCCGAACAACCCTAAACAAGATATAAAAATAGCCAAACCTCCAAACAGATTAGATAACAATCCCAGAGTTTTTTCCTTAGTAAGTTTTTCAGCATATATAGAATTCATAAACTTGATCTCTACAGGATATGCCGGGTTTATTTCTTTAGTGATGCTTGTAATTGTCTCTATGTTTTGTTGCAGGTTATTGTTCTCATTTAAGCGCATGGTAATTGCCCCTGTACCACCTTTATTAAAATAAACGATCATCGGATTATTTGATTGGTATGGCGAGTCCCATACATAATCATCAAAAACGCCAATGATGGTGCAGTTGCTATCAAACATTTTAACAATTTCGCCAACTGGTTTTTTTAATCCCATTACTTTAACCGCAGAGGCACTAACCAAAATCGCGGAAGAATCAGAAGCGTATTTCTTATTAAAATCGCGACCACTGATCAGTTTAATTCCATTAGTACTAATATAATCGTAAGTAGTTCCAACTCTGTTAAACAACACTTTATTTTCGGGATTTGGCATCCCCCGCCATTCTATTCCGGTAAAATTAGACCCGTGATGTGATAAGTTAACCGATGACTGATACATGTTTGTAACGGCACCAGATTTTAACAATCTTGTTTTAAGCAACTCAAATTTCTCATTCAATTGCCCATCTTGCGGCATTTCAACCAGTGCATTTACATCAAACCCAACTGGTTTATTTTTTATGAACTGAATCTGCTTATAAATAACCAGCGTTGAGATGATCAGGATAATTGTGAAACAAAACTGTCCAATTACCAACAGCTTTCTTAAGCTTAGCGAAAAGAAGCTTCTGCCCTCTACATTTCTTTTGAGCGATTGTGTAGGGTTAAAAGACGACAAATAAAATGCAGGATAACTACCGGCAATTAGCCCGGTAAGTAAAATAACAGACAAAAGCCCTAACCAGATGTAAGAATTAAAATAAGGGATGCTCATTTTAATATTCAGCAGGTTATTGAATATTGGCATAAACGCTTCTATTAATGCAATAGCAATGATTACACTAATTAATGTAAGCACCATTGATTCGGCCAGAAACTGCATAATTAAGGACCTCCTGTTTGCCCCTATCGTTTTCTTTATACCAACTTCTTTTGCACGTTTTTCGGACTTTGCCGTTGCCATGTTCATGAAGTTAATACAGGCAATTAAGAGTATACCTATGGCCAAAGCTGTAAAAAGCCAGATCTGTTCAATGTCTCCACCTACACTTTTACCCTCTTCAAACTTTCCGTACAGGTGCATTTTACTTAACGGGAAAAGGAAGTTGGGTTGAGAAACCTCTCTGTTGTTTCTTTTAATGGCCTCATAAATTTTCTTATTAACCAAATCAAGATTTGCATCCGGCCTTAGGGTAACCAATGTTACAAAGCTGAAATTGCTCCAGTTTAAATCTCTGGCGCCCTCATCTAGTATTTCGTACAGAGACCAGGGCATTAAATAATCAAATCTATTTGAGCTGTTCTCTGGAAGATCTTTTATAACTGCTGTAACGGTCAAATTCTCTTTCTCCTGATATTTGACCGTTTTATTTAATACGTCAGTTGATCCGAATAAAGTTTTAGCCGTGCTTTCTGTAAGTATTACTGATCTGGGGTCTTTTAAAGCTGTCTTAGGATCACCATGCATGAACTTATAATCATACATCTTTAAAATGTCTGGTTCGGCAAATTTAGACTTCTTTTTAAAGCCGTTAATTCCATTTGCAATTAATCCGGTGTTACCATAGTCCATCCGGCTTATGTATTTTACCTCAGGAATTTCCCGTTTAATTACCGGAGCAAATGCAGTTGTCGACCCATTAAAGGTTACAAAGATCTTTCCTTTGTCATCAAGAACGTTAGTCATCACTACATGTACATTTTCGGAATCTTTTGACTGTTTATCAAAGTTCAGCTCATACATTACATATAGCAACAGCATTAAACATGCTGCAAGGCCAATGGCTAAGCCCACAACATTTATTATGGAAGACACTTTGTTCTTCCAAATGCTTCGCAATATGATTTTAAAATTCAGTTTGAACATTTCGTCATGATTTCCTTTCTGGTTGCTAATCGTATGCCAAATTAAAAAAACCTCACACAAGCCTTATAATCAATAAATTAACATCTAAAAATAAGCACCACATGTTCATTATCGAACAGGCTTCGTACAATAACGAACAATATTCAATTATTCATATTTCAAGGCATCTACGGGATTAGATTTAGCCACCTTAACGGATTGTATGCTCACTGTTAAAATTGCAATCAGAAATGATAGTCCAACGGCAATAGCAAATGGCAATACAGATATGGCCACTCTAAAACTATAAGCAGACAACCAGTGACTTATAATGATATAGGCAAGTGGAAAAGCTATGAGATTTGCAATAGCAACCAGCTTGATAAAGTCCTTATTTAATAGCGTAAGGATGTTTGCTGTACTGGCGCCTAAAACCTTACGAATGCTGATTTCTTTTTTACGCTGTTCGGCCATAAATAAGGCAAGACCTAATAAACCCAGGCAAGAAATAAATACTGCAAAGCCACCAAACCAGTTAGATAGGGTTCCTAGCAATTTCTCGTTTTGAAGTTTTGATTCGAAATCATCGTTAACAAATCTGTGGTCTACCGGAAAATCAGGGTTAAACTTCTTAATGATATTGTCTATAGTACTAACGGAAGAACTCAGATTCTGATCCGGATTTAGCCTTGCGATGATGTAATTATAATTGCTTGTTGGGTTATACATCACTAGTGGATTAACTTTTTGATAAGGAGATTCCATTACAAAATCTTTCATTACACCAACAATTGTTACCGGCGTATCATCCCATTTTATTATCGTGCCAACAGGTTGTTTTAGTCCCATTATTTTTACTGCGGTTTCGTTAACCAGAACATTTACAGTATCTACAAAGCGAGACGAAAATTCTCTGCCGGCAATAATTTTGGCACCGGTTGTTTCAGTAAAATCATAGCCCGTCCCTCTGTAATTAAATAAGATCAGTTCTTTTGGATTTTTACCTGGCCAGCTAAAATCAAAAGTTGCATCTCCAAACTGATTTAAACTATGACTAAAATAGGTAACTGAGGTTGCAGCACCTGATTTTAAAAGCTGATCTTTTACAAGATCCAGTTTTTCTTTTCCTTTTAGATTGCCTTGAACCGGTATTTCTATAAGGCCATTTCTATCGTAACCTATTGGCTTGTTCTTAATGAAATTTAACTGCTGATATATTACTCCGGTACAAACAATTAAGCATGCTGCAAATACAAACTGAAACACAACCAACACTCTTCTTACCGAAAGTGATGAGCCGCCAATGGCTGCAAAGCCCTTTAATACTTTTACAGGTTCAAATGAAGAAAGATAGAAGGCGGGGTAACTTCCGGCAATAAAACCGGTAATTATGGTTAAACCTAGCAGCGTACTCCAAAACTTCCAGTCTTGATAATTAATAACCAGTTGAATATTTAGAAGGTTATTAAAATATGGCAAGCTTATCTCTATCAAAGTAAAAGCAACCAGCATTCCTATAAGGGAAAGCACCATAGATTCCATAAGGAACTGCCCAATAAGTGATTTTCTTKAAGATCCAATAGCCTTACGTACACCAACTTCTCTTGATCTTTTCTCGGACCTTGCCGTAGACAGATTCATAAAATTAACACAGGCGATCAGAAGAATGCAAAAAGCCAGAACAATAAAAATTCTGATCTGATCTATTTTGCCACCGGTTGATTTTCCGTTTTCAAACTTATCATACAAATGCCATTTAGATAATGGATGCATTAATCCCTCATTTTCAGAATTCTTCCAGTTGCGTTTATAAATGCCTTTTATCTGACCACTAACATTATCCAGGTATTTATTATCCTTCAATTGCATTAAAGTAAGAAACGCATTGCTTCCCCATGTGGCATTTTTCACCCAGATATTTAATTTCTCATTCAATGACCAGGGCATCAGATAGTCAAACTGAATAGTTGAATTTTTAGGAACGTCTTCAATTACCGCTTCAACTTTTAATGGCTCACTGTTTTGAAATTTTACGGTCTTATTAATCGGGTCTTCATCACCAAATAAATTTCTTGCCATTGTTTGGGTCAGTATAACTGAATTTGTCTCCTGCAACACTTTCATTGGATTGCCTTTGATAAACTTATAATCCAGTATTTTAAGAAATGAGGGATCTGCAAAAATAGCAGCCTTTTTAAAGTTGTTTTGCTTATAGCTTAATAATTCATTAGTGGGGGTTGAAGAATGTGATGCGTAAGCTACGCCTTGAATTTTCTCGCTGATTTCCTTTGCCATTGGTGCCGGGGTAACACCGTAACTAACTATATCAGTACTGCTTACCGAATTAAGATACACTACATATGTTTTATCATAGTTCTTAAACTGCTTGTCGTAGCTCCATTCATACGCAACATACAGTAGCAGCACCATGCAACTGGCTAAACCAATTGCTAACCCGCCCACGTTAATTAATGTATACCCCTTGTTTTTCCAAAGGTTACGTAGTGCTATTTTTAAGTTTAATCTGAACATGACTTTAGCAGTTAAAAGTTATTCGTATTTCAAAGCATCAATAGGATTGGATTTAGCCACCTTAACGGATTGTACACTTACAGTTAGAATAGCTATAATAAGCGATAGCACCGCTGCTATTGCAAAAGGTAAAGCCGAAATACTCACTCTAAATTCATAAGCAGACAACCACTTGTTAATGACAATATAAGCAAGTGGAAAAGCAATGAGGTTAGCAATACTTACCAGTTTAACAAAGTCTTTATTTAGCAACGTTAAAATATTTGCAGTACTTGCACCCAGAACTTTACGGATGCTGATTTCTTTTTTGCGTTGTTCGGCAATGAATAATGCTAAACCTAATAAACCCAAACAAGAGATAAATATGGCAAAACCGCCAAACCAATTGGACAAAGTACCAAGGAGTTTTTCATTTTGAAACTTATATTCATAAGTATCAGCTACAAACCTCCTGTCTATAGGAAAATCAGGATTTAAAGCTTTAACAATTTCATCAATCCTATCAACAGAGGCACTTAAATTTTGTGAAGGATTTAATCTGATGATAATGTTACTAAACTCTTCAGCTCTATTGTAAATGATCATTGGCTTAGATGTTTGATAAGGCGATTCGGTCACAACATTTTTCATCACCCCAATAATGGTAACTTTAGCTCCCTCAAAATCGATCTTTGCCCCTATTGGTTGTTTTAATCCCATTACTTTTATTGCTGCCTCATTAACGATCACATTTAGTGAATCTGCCTTTCTTAAGAATTCCCTGCCGCTGACCATCTGTGCTCCAAGCGTTTTAGTAAAATCATAACCAGCACTGCGATAATTGAACAGCACCTTATCATTTACATTTTTGCCAGGCCACCCAACACTGAATGTATTATTTCCCTCATCACCTAATGGCGTGCTGAAATAGGTTATGCTTGTGGTCGCACCAGATTTTACCAACTGATCTTTCAGAAGATCCAGTTTCTCGCTGTTAACGAAATTGCCCTGTGCGGGCATCTCTATTAATCCACCATTATTATAACCAATTGGTTTATTTTTAATGTAGTTTAACTGCTGATAGATCACTGCAGTACATATGATTAAACAGGTTGCAAAGCTGAACTGAAAAACGACCAATATTTTACGAACAGAAAGTGAAGAGCTTCCAATATTACTAGCTCCTTTTAACACCTTAACCGGCTCAAAAGAGGACAGATAAAAGGCCGGATAGCTTCCGGCAATAAAACCTGTTGTTAAAGTTAAGCTGAGTAACGCTACCCAAAACTTCCAGTCGTGATAATTTATAGCTAGTTGAATATTTAAAAGTCCATTAAAATAGGGCAAACTGACCTCTATTAAAACAAAGGAGATAACCATACCCATTATTGCAAGCAACATAGACTCCGTCATAAACTGGCCAATGAGCGATTTCCTGGACGAACCTATTGCTTTGCGTACGCCAACTTCTTTCCCTCTTTTCTCTGATCTGGCGGTAGAAAGATTCATAAAATTGACGCATGCAATTAAAAGAATGCAGAATGCAAGAATAAAAAAGATTTTGATCTGATCAATTTTGCCACCTACCGATTTTCCATTGTCAAAATCACTATATAAATGCCATTTTGCTAATGGATGAAGCAGTGCCTCACCCATAGCGTCCTTTGAATTCCGGGAATAAATCCCCTTCATTAGCCCATTCGCTTTTTCGAAAAAACTGTTGTCTTGTAATTGTACCAGTGTTAAACAGAAATTGCCACCCCAACCTGCATTTTTCACCCATGGGTTTTGATCGGCATACAGCGCCCATGGCATTAAAAAATCGAATCTGATGCTATTATTTGCTGGAATATCTTCAATAACTGCTTCTACTTTTAGTATGTATTTGTTGTTAAATTTTACGCTTCTATTAATTGGATCTTCGTCGCCAAATAGATTCTTTGCCATAGTTTCTGTAAGGACCACCGAATTGACCTCTCTTAACACCTTATCAGGATTCCCCTTTATAAATTTATAATCTAATATTTTTAGGAAAGAAGGCTCACTGTAAACTGCACTTTTTTTGAACTTCTTTTCCCCATTACTAATTAATTGATCATTAGGATATGTAGAATGCGAAGCATAAGCAACTCCAGGTATTTTTTCTTTCACCTCATTGGCCATAAGACCTGGTGTCCACGCCCAGCTAAATACCTGCGTATTTGCTTTGGAATTATTATATACCACATAGGTTTTATCATAGTTCTTAAACTGCTTGTCGTAACTCCACTCGTAAGCAATGTAAATCAGCAATACCATACAACTTGCCAAACCAATTGCCAGGCCACCCACATTAATCAATGTGTAAACTTTGTTTTTCCAAAGGTTTCTTAATGCGATTTTGAGATTGAGTTTAAACATTTTGATCGAGTTTAGGTTATTCGTACTTCAAGGCATCAATTGGGTTTGCTTTTGCCACTTTTACCGACTGTGCACTTACAGTTAGAACGGCTATAATAAGTGATAGAATTGCTGCTATTGCAAAAGGTAAAGGGGAAATAGACACTTTAAATTCATATCCAGACAGCCACTTATTAATAATGATATAGGCTAGCGGAAACGCAATTACATTGGCTATGGCCACCAACTTTATAAAATCTTTATTTAAGAGTGTAAGAATATTAAGATTACTGGCACCTAAAACTTTACGGATGCTGATTTCTTTTTTACGCTGTTCTGCCATATAAAGAGCCAACCCTAATAAGCCCAGGCAAGAAATAAACACGGCAAAACCACCAAACCAATTAGATAAAGTGCCTAGTAATTTCTCATTGGCAAACTTACCTTCAAAAGAATCATCTACAAATGTTCTGTCTACAGGGTATTCAGGGTTAAGTTTCTTTACGGTATTATCTATAGTGGCCACCGAGGTACTAACATTTTGATCCKGATTTAAACGCACTATAATATATCTTGCCGGATTATCATTCATGGCAATCAAAACAGGGTTTGCCTTTTGATATGGAGATTCCATCACATAATCCTTAAGCACTCCAATAATAGTTATGTCAGTATTTCCCCATTTTATCTTACTGCCAACAGGCTTAGTCATCCCCATAATTTTAGCAAGAGCCTCATTAATCAAAACATTTGTTGAGTCGGCAAACTGAGGGCTAAAATCTCGGCCATCAACCAGCTCCATACCTGTTGTTTTAACCAGGTCATAGTTTGTAAACCTAAAATTTATCAGGATCTTATCATTTAGATTTTTACCTGGCCACCTTACATCATATCCATTATTGCCACCAGCTGTTAGCCTTTGCGAGAAACTAGTTACTGATGTTACGGCACCCGATTTCAGCAATTGGTCTTTAAGTATTTCTCTTTTAGCCGGAGTTTTCAAATTCCCCTGTATAGGAATTTCTATCAGGTTATTTTTATTGTATCCAATTGGCTTATTTTTAATGTAATTCAATTGTTGATAGATAACGATGGTGCAAACAATTAAACAGGCTGCAAATACAAACTGGAAAACCACCAATCCCTTGCGAACAGACAATGAAGAACTTCCTGATAAGGTAAATCCCTTAAGCACTTTAATTGGGGCAAAAGATGAAAGATAAAATGCTGGATAACTGCCCGACAGCAAACCGGTTAAAACTGTTAAACTGAATAGCGTACCCCAAAATTGCCAATTGCTGTAATCAATTGACAATTGAATACCTATTATGCTGTTAAAATAAGGCAAACTAATCTCTATCAATACAAAGGCTATAAGCATACTCATTAAGGCCATAAGCATTGATTCCATCATAAATTGCCCTACCAGGGCCTTCCTGCTCGAACCAATGGCTTTACGTACCCCAACCTCTTTAGCTCTTTTCTCAGAGCGGGCAGTAGATAGATTCATAAAGTTTACACAGGCAATTAGGAGGATGCAAAAGGCAAGTAAAAAGAAGATTTTCAGCTGGTCAATTTTACCACCAACAGGCAAGCCATTTTCAAATGTGCTATACAAATGCCATTTAGATAGTGGGTATAAAAAAAGCTCACCATTGCTGGTTTTATCATGAGATTTGATCATTCCATGAAACTGTTTATTGGCATTTTCGAAGAAAGAATTGTCTTTAAACTGAACAAACGTTAAACAAAAATTAGTACCCCAGGATGCATCTTTTGTCCACTGATTTAGTTTTTCGTACAATGCCCATGGCATCAGAAATTCATATTGAATGCTGCTGTTCTTTGGCACATCAGCAACAACCCCTTCTACTTTTAACTCTTCACTATTATCAAGCTTCAGAGTCTTATTCAAAGGATCCTCATCTCCAAAAAGACTTTTTGCAAGTGTTTCTGTAAGCACTATGGAATTAGGATTCTTCAAAAATTCTGAAGGGTTTCCTTTAAGCACCTTCAGATCGAATATCTTGGTGAAGTCTGCATCTACAAAGACACTTCCTTTTTTAAAGCTGTTTTGTTTATAAGTGATTAACCTATCAGTTGGATAATCTAACCTTGCAATCTTTTCTATCCCAGGAACCGTTTGTTTTGCCTCGACAGCTAATACTCCGGGAGTAGCCGCAAAACTGAAAGTTTCTGTAGGCGTTTTCTGATTGTTATAAACAACATAGGTTTTGTCGAAATCAGTGAATTGCTTATCATAGCTCCATTCATAGGCAACATACAGCAATAAGATCATACAACTGGCCAACCCAATACCMAGGCCACCAATATTTATAAGTGTAAACCCCTTATTTTTCCAAAGGTTGCGTAATGCAATTTTTAAATTCAGTTTAAACATTATGATTGAGTTTAAGGTTATTCGTATTTTAATGCATCAACAGGATTAGCTTTTGCAGCTTTATAAGCCTGAAAACTTACTGTTAAAAAGGCGACTGCACTTGTACCAAATATTGCGGCTACTATAATCCACCAGGAAATTACAGTGCGGAACTCAAAATGCCCTAGCCATTTATTCATCAAATAATAGGCAACGGGTACGCCAATTATAATTGCTACCAAAATCATTTTCATAAACGATACAGATAGCAGCTGCATGATACTGGCTACCGAGGCACCCAGAACTTTACGTACACCAAACTCTTTAGTACGCTGCTCTGCGCTGTAAGCAGCCAAACCAAATAACCCTAAGCAGGATATAAATATGGCCAATCCACCAAACAAGTTTGATAAAATACCGAGAACCTTCTCTCCCTGTAGCTTTTTGGCATACAGATCGTTAACAAACTTCAAATCAACCGGATAAGCTGGATTTATTTGTTTGSTTATCTGCGTTATCAACTCAACATTTTTGGTTAAACTATTATCTGGGTTAAGACGCATGGTGATCTGACCACCCCATCCCTGACTAAAAGCAACTACCATTGGTCGGTCGGTATAATATGGAGAGCCCCAAATGAAATCCTTGAATACCCCAACTACAGTAAAATCATTACCATGATATTTTACTGGTGTACCAATTGGATTTTTAAGTCCCATCAGTTTCACTGCAGTGCTGCTCAACATTAGCGCTGCAGTATCTGAAGCAAATGATTTAGAAAAATCACGTCCCGAAACCAGTTGTATTCCATTTGTTTTGGTAAAGTCATAGGTAGTAGCAATTTGATTAAAAATTACATCCTTATCTGCCTTGGTCATTCCAGGCCATTCAAAATTCCAAAAACTAGAACCACTGTTAGATAAACTTCCCGATGACTGGCATAAAGCTGTAACTGCACCTGATTTTAATAGCTCTGTTTTAAAAAGATCAAACTTCCCTCCAAGCTCACCTTCCTGGGGCATCTCGGCCAAAAGGTTAAGGTCATAACCTACCGGTCTGTCTTTGATAAATTGGACCTGTTTATAAATAACCAGGGTAGCAATAATGAGTATAATAGCAAAACTAAACTGACCAATAACCAGTACCTGCCTCAAACTAACAGGGATAATTTTTGTTCTTGCAATTTTTCTTTTTAGGGTTTGTATAGGATTAAAGGATGAAAGATATAATGCAGGATAACTCCCAGACAACAATCCTGTTAATAGAATTATAGTTGTAATACCAACCCAATAGCCGGCACTGTAATAATCAATACTAAGTTTTATATTAAGCAGGTTATTAAATGTTGGGAGTAAGATTTCGACCAATACAATGGCCACCAATACACTAATAACAGTTAGTAAAATCGATTCTGTTAGGAATTGAGAAATTAAGGAAGCCCTGCTTGCTCCTATTGTTTTTTTAATGCCAACTTCTTTTGCCCTTCTTTCAGATTTGGCTRTTGCCATATTCATAAAATTAATACAGGCAATAAACAGAATGCCTAATGCTAAGGCAACAAATAAATAGATGCGTTCAATATCCCCACCCACACTTTTCCCATTCTCAAATTTGCCGAACAAATGTCTATCGGATAACTTAAATATAAAGGATTCATCTGTTGAATAACTACTGTTCTTTTTTATAATTCCTTTCATCTTTGAATTTATCAAAGGAATGTTTGCCTGCTCATTTACCCGAACTACGGTTTGCCAGTTGTAATTGCCCCAATCGGGCCTTTTTACCCAATCAGATAGTGCTTCAAATAAAGACCATGGCATCAGAAAATCGAATGTATTTGTGCTATTGCCAGGCAAGTCCTTAATAATACCTGTAACTGTTAAATCTGCCTCGTTGTTATAACGTACTGATTTGTTAAGTGCATCACCATCTTTAAATAACAACTTTGCCATTCCTTCGGTTAAAACCACCGATTTAGGTGTATTTAAAGCAGTAAGCGGATTGCCTGCTATAAACTCATAATTAAATATTTTAAGAATATCCGGATCAGCATATTTAGATTCTTTTTTAAAACTATTTTCACCATTAGCTATTAACTGTTGACCATTATTACTGATACGACTAATCGCCTCAACATCTGGAATTTCTTGTTTTATAACCTGGGCTATTGCATTGCTTGTTAGATCAACAGTTCCCTTAATGTTACCTTTAGCATCTACAAAATTGGTCATTACCTGATAAACATTTTCCGAGCGCTTAAATTGCTTATCAAAACTCCATTCATAGGATACATATAGCAGCAACAAAAGGCATGATGCAAGTCCTATTGCTAAACCAATAACATTAATTATTGATGAAGTTTTATGGTTCCACAGGTTTCTTAAAGCTATTTTTAAATTGAGTCTGAACATTGTATGTTATTTTAGGTTATTCATATTTTAATGCATCGGCAGGATTTGTTTTCACCGCCTTTCGGGCCTGAATACTCACCGTAAGCACGGTAAGAACCGTGGAAAATAATGCTGCAATAACGAAAGGAAAAAGAGGGATGTCTATTCTATAAGCAAAGGTTTCTAACCATTTCTTTGCCAATACATAAGCAAGGGGCCAGGCAATAAGATTAGCAATCAATACTATTCCAATGAAAAAGGTATTTAGCATTTTAAACATCTGAAAATCTGTAGCTCCAAGTATTTTCCTGATAGATATTTCTTTAATTCTATTGTTGGTTGTAAATGCAGAAAATGCAAAGAGCCCCAATACTGCAATAAATATGGTTAGCATTGCTGCAAAGAAAAATACCGACTGAAGCTGTTCCTGTTTTTTAAACAGCTTACCATACAACTCATCCAAAAATTCATACCTGAAATCTTCGCCATCAAGTGTATTAATATCAGACCATTGCGACTTAAGTGCTGCAAGCGCTGAAGTCATACTACTTTGGTCAATATTTACCATTATCTTTATTTTCTTTTCATTGCATGGATTCTTTATCGCATATATTGTTGGTGCTACAGTCGCTTCAAAACCCTGAGCTTTAAAGTCCTTTACCACACCAACTATTTTATAATCCATATTGCAACCTCTAATTACCTTACCTACAGGATTAGTTACTCCGTAACGTGCCACTGCAGTCTCATTCAAAATTGCCGAAACGGCTGTATCAGCAATAAAATCTCTGGAAAAAAAGCGCCCGCTTTTTAACTTAATACCCAGCGTTTCAAAGTAATCAAAGTTCACATCCAGACAATAAAGATGATAGCGATTACAAACTGACCTGCCAAAAGAGAATTCCGCAACCAAAGTGTTTTGTAACTGGTTTGCATATTGCCCTTTAAAACTGATGCTGGTTTATAACCGGAAAGTACCAGTGCCGGATAAATACCGGAGATAACTGTAACTCCTAATAGGATTAATATAAGTTGACCAAAAAGAGCCGTATTTCCATGCCATATAGACAATGGGATACCAAATAAATTATTAAACAAAGGAAGCATCATTTCGGCCAGAATAAGCCCTAATATTAAGGCTAGCAAACATTGCATAAATATCTCTGCAAGGAACTGGAACGTCAGGTTAAAGCGATAAGCCCCCAGTACCTTTTTCACCCCAACTTCCTTTGCCCGTTTGGTAGCCTGAGCAATGGTAAGATTTGTAAAGTTGATACAGGCAATAATGATAATCAGGGTACCTAAGCCAAACAATGCAACTACAATCTTATAATTAGTATCGTTGCCTGCCATTGGCCTTAAGTGCAGGTTCTTTAATGGATCCAGAAAAATAACAGAACGTCCTGCAATTCTTCGGTCATTTGCAGTCATACCGCCTTTAATAAGCTCCGTCTTGTACAGCTGATCTATTTTTTGCTGGAGTGCCTCGATATTTGCTCCATCTTTAACCTGTATAAAGGTTCTAAAATTATTTGTACCGTAATCCTTATTATCTAAACCTATATCCTTTGAGAGCGATACAATATCAAACTTTATATTAGAATGCTCATCTGTCCTTTCAATTGTGCCAAATAATTTAACGGGCTGTGCATCTTTTTTTGGCCCGAGGCCAACCATTGTGGGAAATACTACTTTCTTGTCTGAAAACAGCTCTTTAATAAATAATTTAGGGACATACATCTGAAATCCCGGGTCTTTTTCATCAACTGACTTTGCATCCGGCCAAATATTAAGCATTCTAGCAACTTTAAAATCCATCAACAAAGCTTTGTTTGAATAAACCCTGCCTTTTTCTGTATTGATTGGAAATTCAAACCAAGTAGGAGTCATTTTACCCGCTACCTCTACTTCCGGAAAATTATCCTTAATTAATTTGGCCAGCGGTGCAGGTGTATATTCCGTTTTAAAATCCGGCAAGCTTCTCCCTACCTGATAAATTCTGTCGTAATTCGGCACATCTTTATCATAGCTGGTTTCGTAAGTAACATACAGGATTACTAATATAAAAGCCGCCAAAGCAATGGCAAGTCCACCAATATTAATTGCTGTATAAGCCTTGTTTTTCCAAAGGTTGCGTAGGGCTATTTTGAGGTTCAGTTTAAACATGCTGATTATTCGTATTTAAGTGCGTCAATAGTATTTGCAACTGCAGCCTTATATGATCTTAAACTCACAGTAATTAGGGTAGTGAGCATCGAGATACCCATAGCCAATACAAAAGGCCATATCGTTAAATCCATACGGTAGGCAAAACCAGACAGCCATTTATTGACAAATAAATAAGCCAGTGGCCAGGCAATTAGATTTGCAATGAAAACCATAATCAAAAAAGAGCCGTTCAACATTTTCACTAATTCTATGGTTGAAGCACCTAATACTTTTCTGATTGCTACTTCGCGAGTTCTTTGCGTAGCTACGAAGGAAATTAAGCCAAACAAACCGATAAATGAAATGAAAATAATTACGCCGGCAAAAACTTTAAACAATGCACCGGTTATTTGTTCGCTCTCATAATAACCGTTTATTCTGTCGTTAACAAAATTTGCCTGATAAATACCGTTTGGAAAAGTGCTGTTCCAAATTCTTTCTACCTGTTTCATTGCAGGCATAATTTGTTTAGCATCTATTTTAATAGCGACATTCCAGTATTCTTGTTTCCCAGGAAAAATTGCAATTCCTGAAATACTTTCTTTTAATGATTTATCATTATAATCTTTAACTACGCCGGTAATTGGTAGGATGTTGCCACTTGCATCTATAACTTTCCCTATCACATCCTGAGGATTTGTGACATTAATTTTTTTCAGAAACGTTTCATTCACCACACATCCATTAGCCGTATCGCTTTTCAGAAAAATCTTACCTGCAATTAACTTAAGGTCAAAAAGCTCGAAATAATTTTCATCTGCTCTTACAGTTCTTAATTCAAAATCTTTATTTTTTATTCCGTTATAAGTGAAATCGGTCGAATTTACATCGTTTGATAATGGGGCTGACTGGCAAAAACTAAGGGACTCAATCCCAGGAACCTGCAATATCTGTTCTTTAAACGTATTATATTTAGTCTTGCTTGTGCTATCGGTCAAAATGCCAACCATTGCAACTGCGTTCGGGTCAAAGCCTAAAGATTTCTTTTGCACATATTCCATTTGCCTGATGATTACCAATGTTCCGATAATCAAAACCACAGTTATTGAAAATTGAACCACAACCAAAAATTTACGAAGGCTTAAACTGCCACCATTTAAAGAAATTTTATTTTTTATGGCCAACACAGGGTTTAATCTGGAAATGATAAGTGCAGGATAAAAGCCAGCAAGAAAACCTACAAAAACAACCAAAAGCACCATGAATACTAAAATGCTCATGTGGCTGAAGAGACTAAATTCAATTTGTCCTTTAAAAAGATTTTGCATTGGCGGTATTGCCAGTTCGGCAATAACACAGGCAATTAACAGTGCGATTAAGCTTTGAGCAAAAGTTTCGGTTAAAAACTGTGCGATAAGTTGTTTCCGCTTGCTACCCATAACCTTGCGAACACCAATTTCTTTTGAGCGATTTACAGATTGAGCAGTGCTTAAATTTATAAAATTGATGCATGCTGTTAGAATAAGGAACAGGCCTATTATTGCTAACCCATAGATTTCGCTTTTACCAATTGTCGATTCAAGGAAATTATCGTACTGTGTACTAAAGTGAATATCTCTTAATGCCTGAAGTTGATTGTTTTGATTACCAGCAATTTTCTGAATCGGATAATACTTTTTATTAAACTTATCTAAAGGCACCTGCATATCAGCAAGGGCCACTCCGGCTTTTAAAAGAACATAGCTTGATGAGCTCGAATTAACAGAATCCCAGTTCGTGATATTCCGGCCATAGTATGTCTGATAACTGATAACGATCCCAAGCGGAAAACTGCTATTTTGAGGCATGTCCTGTATTACGCCTGTTACCTCAAGGTTTGTTTTGGCACCTAATGTAATGGTTTTGCCAATAGCATGTTCTGCTGTCCCGAAAAACTTAATTGCAAATGCTTCGGATAAAACGACGGTATTAGGCTTAGATAGTGCTTGCTGAGGATTGCCATATTGCCATCTGATATCATTAAAAACTTCAAAAAAATCAGGGTCGGCATAATATACCGCTTCCTGTGTTTTAATGATCTCTCTTCCTGTCTGGTCTTTCACATGCAAAATACCACCACGTTTTACTATCGAGCCAACCTTTTCAAATCCTGCAATTTCATTTCGTGCCGCGGCTGCAAAAGGAACAGGAACTCCTGCAGAGTAATCATCAAAGGCATTGTACTTCCAATTGGTTACTACTCTGAAAATCCTTTCTTCATTTTTATATCCCTCATCAAAACTCAGCTGAAAACGGATGAACATAAAAATAAGGATACAGCTGGCCATTCCAATTGAAAGACCAAGCACGTTTATAAAGGTATATCCCTTGTTTTTCCAGAGGTTCCGCAATGCTATTTTAAGATTCAGTTTAAACATAGTAACCTAGTTATTAAGGGAATTAGATCAATTCCTCTGTACGCCCCTTATTAATTTTTTCAGAAATAACATGTCCATCCTTTAGGTTGATGATCCTGTTAGAGAAACTGGCATCATGTGAAGAGTGCGTTACCATTACAATGGTAGTTCCTGTTTCGTTCAGCTCACACAATAACTCCATTACTTCATTACCATGTGAACTGTCCAAATTACCGGTAGGCTCATCGGCCAGTACCAGTTTAGGTTTGGTTACCAAAGCTCTGGCAACAGCAACACGCTGTTGCTGTCCTCCAGAGAGTTGTTGTGGGAAGTGTCCGCTTCGGTTTACAATATTCATCCGTTCTATAATCTCATTTACAAGGCGCTTGCGTTCGCCCGCGGCAACTTTGTTATAGATCAGCGGCAGTTCAATGTTTTCAAAAACTGTCAGTTCATCAATCAGGTTAAAGTTCTGGAATACGAATCCCATATTACGTTTTCTAAAGTTAGAACGCTCTCTATCGTTCAGTTTCAGAAGCTCAGTATCAATAAATTTATAACTACCACTTTCAGGTTTATCCAGCAAACCCATTACATTTAATAAGGTAGACTTGCCGCAACCGGAAGGCCCCATTATAGAAACAAACTCTCATTGTTTTACATTAAGATTAATACCATTTAAGGAAGTTGTTTGTATTTCTTCAGTTTTGTTACAGATACAGAGAAGGCCTTTCCTATCTAACTAAACTAAAACTAAACTAATTTCTATTTACTAACTTCAATTATATCATACTGATTGAACTGATCATAAGATGAAGTAATTACTTCCTCATTCTTTTGTAAACCTTCCAGTACTTCATAATACAGATGGTTTTTACGTCCAATCTTTATATTTCTTTTTGTTGCTTTCCCGTCTTTAAGTACAAACGCCCATGACCCGCCAGTGCTTTGAAAAAACTGTCCCTGTGCCAGAAGTAACGATTTACTGTTATCAGACAAGGTTAGTTTTACCTGCAACGATAAACCTCTTCTTAAGCCATCCGGCGATGCACCATCAAATGTCAATTCTATTTGGAACTGACCGGCAGTTACCTCAGGGATTACCTTTTTAACCGTTAAACGATAGGTTTTACCGTTAAATTCACAGTTTGCCGACTGGCCTTCTTTTACCCTGTTAATGTAATATTCATCAACACCAGCCTGTAATTTATAACCTTGTAACACATCAATTTTACCAAGCATTTCATTAGCATTATATGATTTACCTGTTACCGGATCATATGATGATAAGCGGCCTGCAACGGGAGCTTTAATGGTCATATTTTCAATATTCTGTCTAATGGTTTCTAAACTTTTGTTCATTCTGCTTATAGAGAAATCTATTTGTTGCAATTGCATCGTACGACTCTGGTTTTCTTGCTTTACAGCTTCTCTCAGGATTTTTTTACGACCTTGATAATATTCATAGTCCTGACTTGATATGTTAAACTCCTGCAAAGTGATTACCTTTTTTGAATACAATACACTGTCTATTTTATATTTACGTGTTGCCGTTCTTAAACTATTCTCAATATCCATCATATCCTGGCTCATCACCCTTTGGTTTTGTTCAAGATCTAACCTAAGCTTACGCAGCTGATTGATCTGTTCGATTATACTGGTCTCACTAGAGGTATAACTAGATAAAGCATTGGGATTTGTAATTCTTAAAAGAGGTGTTCCTTTTACTACACTGGCTCCATTTTCAGTAAAGATCTCTGCAACAGTACCACCTTCAGGAGAACTGACAATTACAGAAGTTAACGGAACAACACTGGTATTTAATAAAACTACATCTTCAAAATCTCCATAAAGTACTTTATTGATGGTGATTTTATCCGGATCGGCATTGTAAACTTTGTTTAATGACAAACTGTACCCATATGCAACAAGACCCACAAAGATCACTCCTCCTACCAGCATAAGGATGGTTTTCTTATTGAATCTTTTTTTCTCTATTTTCTTATCCATTTTATTTTCTACKCTTAACACTTACCGCTAAGCCAAGTATATGCCAACTGCTCAAATAACTTTTAGACATCTGTAAATCAACTGATTAAATATAACACAAAACAAAACATGTTCAAAATCGGACACTCGATGTACATCATCGAACACTTTTAGTATTTTTGGTTAACAAATTTTTTATTACAATGATAGATGCAACCGTTTTAGTCATTGATGATGATGATGATATCCTTTTAAGTGCAAGATTATTTTTAAAGCAGCATTTTAGTCAGGTAATCACTTGTAAATCACCAAAAGAGATTAATGTATTACTAAGCCGTAATGAAGTAGATATCATTCTGCTTGATATGAATTACCAAAAGGGAGCAAGTGATGGACGAGAAGGGATTTACTGGCTGGAACATATTCTTTCCATAGATAAAGACTATGTAGTAATATTAATGACAGCTTATGGCAATGTTGAACTTGCAGTGCAGGCAATTAAAAAAGGCGCTACAGACTTCATATTAAAGCCATGGGAGAATGAAAAACTATTTGCCACACTGTCTGCCGCTTCACGATTAAGGCAGTCTAACAAAAAAGTAAAAAAGCTCGAAAGAATTCATTCTTCTTTGCAAAAGGACATCAACAGGCAGTTTGAAAACATTGTAGGAAACTCAGAACCTATAAAGCATTTACAAAACACGCTTATAAAAGTAGCACCAACCGATGCCAATGTATTGATTCTGGGAGAGAATGGTACCGGCAAGCAAGTGTTTGCTTATGAATTACACAAACTCTCGCACAGAAAGAACCAGATATTTATGCATGTAGATCTTGGTTCTTTGAATGAAAACCTGTTCGAAAGTGAATTATTTGGCTATGCTAAAGGTGCCTTTACTGATGCAAAAGACGATAAGCCGGGAAGATTTGAAATGGCCGAAGGTGGAACAATATTTCTGGATGAGATTGGCAACCTATCCATGCCGTTACAGGCAAAGCTCCTAAGTGTAATTCAGAACCGTACGGTTAACCGTTTGGGCGAAAGCAAAGAGCGTAAGATCAATGTACGCCTGATCACAGCAACCAATATGCCGCTTAATGAAATGGTCTCCAAAGGTACATTCCGTCAGGATTTACTTTTCAGAATAAATACAGTTGAGCTGCTTTTACCAGGATTAGCACAACGTGGAGATGATATCCTACTTCTAGCAGGCCATTTCTTAAATACTTTTAGTACCAAATACCATAAAAGCATTCTGGATTTCGAACCTAAGGCCGAAGCTATGTTATTAACTTACCACTGGCCGGGGAATGTTCGTGAGTTGCAGCATGTAGTTGAGCGAGCTGTAATCATGTCAGATAGCCTTAAGATCGGGGTAAACGACCTGCAACTCAGTCCACAGAAATTTGGCAGTAGCACACCCATCCAATCTGATATGGGCTTGGAGGAAATGGAAAAACTAATGGTGCAAAAGGCAATAGATAAGCACAAAGGAAACATATCAAGAGCCGCAGCAGATCTTGGATTAACACGTGCAGCACTTTACAGGCGTATAGAAAAATTCGATTTATAATGTTTTACAACCGTTTTACCTTCCGTTTAATAAGTCGCCTGCTGGTCATCAATGCACTGGCTGTTCTGTTGTTTTTTCTCATCAAAAAAACGGAGCTATGGTTTACCATAATAGGTTTAAGCATCATATTGATTGGTACAATGCTAAGCCTCTACTATTACATTAACCAGATCAGGGACGACATCAATAGATTTATTCTGGCAGTAAAAACGCGCGACAATACTTTAAACTTCAAAAATAAAGCAACCAGAGGTAGTTTTCCGGAATTGTATGAATCATTTAACGATATTATACAGGTCCAAAAGGATATACAGCTTGAAAAGGATTCTATGTTTCAGCTTATAAAAACAATTCTGGAACAGGTTCCTGTAGGTGTGATTGTAATAAAAGACGAAAGAGAAGATACAAAACATGAAGAAATTGTATTCTTTAATCAGGCTGCTGCCCAATTATTAAATGTACCTGCATATAAATACTGGCATAGGCTAGGACAACATATTCCCCAATTTGCTACCGAGATAGAATCTATTGGCAAAGGAGGTAAACGGTTTATGGAGCTTAAAATACAAGATAAACTAATCCAGCTATCTACAGAAGTAATCCCACTAAACCTTTACAATACAGACTATACCATCATATCCTTCCAAAACATTAAGGACGAGATTGAGCAAAAAGAATCAGAAGCATGGAACAGGCTCATTGGGGTTATCTCACATGAAATATTGAATTCCATTACCCCTATCAGTTCCCTTTCTAACACGGTAGACGGTATGATTGCCGATAAGCAGAGTTTAAATTTTGAAGAACTTGAAGACTTAAAACCTGCAATAAAAACCATAAGAAGAAGATCGGAAGGTTTGCTGGACTTTGTAAAAGATTACCGTTTAATAGCCGAGCTACCAACACCAGACTTACATTACCATACCATTGGCGAGATTTTGCAGCATATTAAAGTGCTAATGCAGCCCTTTGCCAGCGGCCGAAACATCATACTAAAAGTAGAGCAAACATCCTCAAAAATCAGTATAAACATAGACTTAAAACTGGTAGAGCAAGCATTGATCAACCTGGTTACCAATAGCATATATGCACTTGAGGGCACAACAGAGCATCCTGTTATCGAGATTAACTACAGGTTAGATCAGAACAAGCTATATTTTGAGGTTAGTGATAATGGTAAGGGCATTGAACCTGAGCTATTAGAAAAGATCTTCGTACCATTCTTTACCACCAGAAAAAATGGTTCGGGTATTGGCTTAACCATTACCCGAAACATTATGAAAATGCACCAGGGAAGTTTGGAAGTAGCATCAGTTCCTTTCGAAAAAACTACTTTTTCTCTGGTGTTTAAATATCAATAATTAAATGACTGTACCATCTGGTATAATAGCACCCTTTTTCACTACTACAATACCATCCTTAACGGTATAAAGCGCATGATCGCCATCAGGTAAATGTGCACCCCCAATAATCGTCACATTGTCGCCTATTCTGCTGTTTTTGTCAATTATTGCGTTTACAATTTTACAGTTGTCGCCAATACCTATCAGTGGCTTAGTGCCTTTTTCCTTCTCTATTTCAATCAGGGTCTGGTACTTATCGCTACCCATTATGTAACAGCTTTCTATATGAGTACCCACTCCAATTCTTGAGCGGATACCAATAACAGCATGTTTTATACATTTAGCCTGTAAAATACAGCCTTCGGCAATAATGGTTTTATCTAAAGTTGTTCCTAATATCTTTAATCCCGAAATCAGGAGCGTCTTTAGCATTTACAGGTATGGTTGCAAGTGTAACCTGTACCCCACTATCAATATGTGCCTGCACCATCTCTTTAAAGTCCATCTGATACAACTGATCTCCTGATAAGATCAGTACATATTCAAAGTCATGGTTCAACAAGTGATGCATCGTTTGTCTTACCGCATCGGCAGTTCCCTGAAACCAAGTCGGATTCTCGGGCGTTTGCTCGGCTGCCAGAATATCAACAAAAGCCAGACTAAAGTGGCTAAAGTGGTAAGTATTTTTAATGTGCTTATTTAAAGATGCAGAGTTGAACTGCGTTAAAACAAACATGCGGTGTATACCGGAATTTAGGCAATTGGAGATTGGAATATCAACCAATCTGTATTTCCCTGCAATAGGCACAGCAGGTTTTGAGCGAGTTTGTGTAAGAGGGGCTAACCTAGAGCCCTGGCCGCCGCCAAGAATTACACCCAATACTTTGTCAGTCATGTTCATTCATATTTAAATTTGGTAAAGATCAATATACTGTTGTGCCGCATTATCCCAGGAATGATCGAGCTGCATCATAAACTTACGAATTTCTTTCACTTTTTTCTTATCCAAATATAATTCATAGGCACGCCCCATTGCATGGTTCACATCCCATACGCT